>CALCGO010000267.1 GCA_937901055.1 uncultured Rhodobacterales bacterium | reverse complement strand
ATCGGCAAAATGAAGTACATGGCCGAGGAACACGGCGACGCCCTTCAAATCATGGTAGACATCAAAAAAGCGCTCGACCCGCAGAACATCATGAACCCGGGCAAAATGCTGCCGTCAAACTAACGCGTAGCAGGCCCAAGCGTAGCAATTTCGTCAGAATCGACATCTTCGACGTCAGGCGCTTGCAATATCATCGGGTCTGACGGCTCTTCGGTTGTTGTCGGGTTGAACGCCGGCTCTTCGTAGGTTTCGATGTTTTCGCGACGGAAAATTAGCAAGCTCAAATACTTCTCGGCCGTCTTGCCCATCATGCCGGATTTTTCATCCACAGGCAGCGACTCGGCGCGGAAATATTCCCAGCCATCCGCAGATTGCGCATTAATCACGTCGGTCAATGTCTGCGCAAACCGATTATCCGAACCCTTAACGCCCTTTATTTTCAATGCCTTACGGGGTGCACAAATGGTTTTATATTCGAAAGTCGACATGGTCTCTCCCAACTTGGGTTGATCTGGCCTGTGCTTACTCTATTCCCAACTTCGCGCGAATGATCTCGTTAACAGCTTTCGGATTGGCCTTGCCTCCGGTCACCTTCATCACCTGCCCAACAAACCAGCCCGCCATGCTCGGCTTTTCCTTTGCCGCTGCAACTTTGTCGGGGTTCGCTGCCATAACTTCATCCACAGCGGCCTCGATCGCGCCGGTGTCGGTTACCTGCTTCATACCACGTGCTTCAACGATTTCGGCAGGCTCGCCACCTTCAATCCAGACGATCTCGAACAATTCCTTGGCAATCTTGCCAGAAATGTCACCCTTGGCGATCAAATCAAGAATACTTCCAAGCTGGCTCGCTGCAATCGGCGACTCATCAATGCTGTGGTCTTCTTTGTTCAGACGCCCAAACAGCTCGTTGATTACCCAGTTGGCGGCCATCTTGCCGTCGCGCCCTTTGGCGACCGTCTCAAAATAATTCGCTTTGGCAACATTTGCTGTCAAAACACCCGCATCATATTCGGTCATGCTATATTCGGATACGAACCGCGCTTTCTTTTCATCCGGTAACTCTGGCAAGCCCGCTGCAATGCTATCGACCCAAGATTGTTCAATCTCCAACGGCAACAAATCAGGGCACGGGAAATACCGATAATCATGCGCTTCTTCCTTTGAACGCATCGAACGGGTTTCGCTTTTCACAGGATCGTACAAACGGGTCTCCTGATCAATGGTCCCCCCGTCCTCGATTATCGCAATCTGGCGTTTGGCTTCATAATCAATCGCCTGCTGAATGAACCGCATGGAGTTCATGTTCTTGATCTCGCACCGCGTTCCCAAAAGCGAGAAATCATTGTCGCTGGCGCGGAATTTTTCATACGTTCCGGCCTTACAAACCGACACATTCACGTCTGCGCGCATCGAACCTTCTTGCATATTCCCATCACAAGTGCCCAAATATCGCAGGATTTGACGCAATTTTCGAACATATTCGGCTGCTTCCTCCGGACCGCGAATATCTGGCCGCGAAACGATTTCCATAAGCGCGATACCAGTGCGGTTAAGGTCTACGAAAGACATTTCAGGGTCCATATCGTGCACCGATTTACCAGCGTCCTGCTCGACATGAATACGTTCGACACGAACCATGCGCGCGATACCCGGTTCGATGTCGACAAGGATTTCACCTTCGCCAACGATAGGGTGATACAGCTGCGAAATCTGATATCCTTGTGGCAAATCGGGGTAAAAATAGTTCTTCCGATCAAACCGCGAATACAGGTTTATTTCAGCCTTCAAACCCAGCCCGGTTCGTACGGCCTGTTCGATACAAAACTCGTTAACGACCGGCAGCATGCCTGGCATCGCGGCGTCCACCAGCGAAACGTTTGAATTTGGCTCGGCACCGAATTTGGTCGAGGCCCCCGAAAACAGCTTGGAATTCGAGGAAACCTGTGCGTGCACCTCCAGCCCGATCACGACTTCCCAGTCGTCCTTCGCGCCAGCATAGATCTTCGGTTTAGGTTCGGTATAGGCAAGCTCGGTCATTGCGTTTCATCCGCTAAAAATATGGGTCTCGGTCTTCTACGCAACCAAGCCCTAAGGGGCAAGGCCTACGACAAAATCCGCCCAACGATTTCGGACGCGTTTTTCGACAGACCTTCGGTATCCTGAACCCGTTGCAACGCCGCTTTCATTTTGGCTTGTCGTGCCGGATCATACTGACCCATTGACGAAAACACGGTGCACATTCCGGCAGTCGTTTGCGGGTTGTGCGGATCCAGCGTAATTATCCAGTCCGCCACGAACTCGTACCCAGCCCCGCTTTCATCATGGAACCCCGCGGGGTTGCCGCTAGCAAACGCCCCGATCAGCGAGCGGAACCGGTTAGGGTTTTTCCACTCAAAATCGCCGTGTTTTGACAGTTTTTGCACAACTTCGATCGCGTGCTCCGGTGGTGTGGCAACCGCCTGCACCATGAACCACTTGTCGATAACCAGCTTCTCATGTTTCCACTGATCGTAAAACGCAGCCAAGGCCTCGTCCGCATGCCCGGCCGCCACCAATGCAGCAAGTGCCGACAGCTGCTCCGTCATGTTATCCGCATCCGCATACTGTTGTTTCGCCAGCTTTGCCTCGGGATCCAACAATGTCATCAACGACAACGCCCGCGCGCGCAACGCCCGCTTGCCCGCTGCCTCCGCATCAGGTGTATACGCGCCATCAACCTTCATCCCTGCATATAACAGGGGCAGGTCATCCGCCATTTCGCTTGCCAATGCAGCGTTCAGCATGCGCCGCGCCTTATAAATCGCCAACGGATCAGGAACGCCACCCTTCGCGACAATATCTCCGGCGATCACACTTTCATCGGGCAACGAAATGGCCAGCGCGCGGAACGCAGGGTCTAACCCGTCATCTGACGCAACGGATTTCATCGCCGCGAGGAAGGCCGCGTCGGGGTCATTCGCCCCATCCGTCAACCGTCCAAGAATGCTCAGCGCGTAATTCCGACCAGCCTCCCATTTGTTGAACTGGTCCGTGTCGTTGGCCAGCAAAAACGCGTTCTCTTCGCTCGATACGTCACGCTCCACGATCACTGGGGCTGAGAATCCCCGTAATATCGACGGAATAGGACGTTCCCGAAGATCATCGAAGGTAAAAGTTACGGATTCCTTATCAAGTTCCAGAATTTGCGTCGCCATCGCCTCGGACCCATCACGATACAACAGCCCAACCGCAACAGGTATTAACCGCGGCAATTTCTCGTTTTGCCCCGGCGTGGGTGCTGTCGATTGGCTTAAGGTCAGTGAATAAACCCCACCGTCCCAGTCGTCCGTTACCGAAACTCGTGGTGTCCCCGCACTGGAATACCAAAGCTTGAATTGGGTCAAATCCCGCCCCGTAGCGTCCTCAAAAACCGTCAACCAATCCTCGATGGTGCAAGCCTGCCCGTCATGGCGCTCAAAATACAGGTCGAGCGCCTTGCGATACCCATCCTTTCCCACCAAACGCGGCAACATCCCCACAACTTCAGCACCTTTTTCATATACCGTGGCCGTATAGAAGTTATTGATTTCAATATATTCTTCTGGGCGTGGCGGGTGTGCCAACGGCCCGGAATCCTCGCGGAACTGTCGCCCGCGCAGCTTCTGAACATCTTCAATCCGCTTAACACCCGCATCGCGCATATCACTGGTGAATTGCTGGTCGCGATAAACCGTAAGACCTTCCTTCAAGCACAGCTGAAACCAGTCGCGGCACGTAATGCGATTACCTGTCCAGTTGTGAAAATACTCGTGCGCAATGACACTCTCGATGCGCTCGTAATTGGCGTCGGTCGCTGTCTCGGGGCTGGCCAGAACAAGTGCCGAGTTAAAGATATTCAGCCCCTTGTTTTCCATCGCCCCCATGTTGAAATCGTCCACCGCAACGATGTTGAAAATGTCGAGGTCATACTCCCGTCCATACTCATCCTCGTCCCATTTCATCGACCGGATCAACGAATCCATCGCATAAGCGCACTTGTCCTGATCGCCATCCCGTACATAGATTTTCAACGCAACTTCGCGGCCCGAGGCCGTAGTGAAAGTGTCGTCATAAGACACCAAATCGCCGGCGACCAACGCAAACAGATACGCAGGCTTTGGCCAAGGATCATGCCATTCAACCCAACCCTCACCGCTTGTCACAGGGTTGCCGTTTGACAACAAAACAGGCATGTCACTTTCAATGCGGACCGTGAAAACACTCATCACATCAGGACGGTCAGGGTAGAACGTAATCTTGCGAAACCCCTCCGCCTCGCATTGCGTGCAGTACATTCCGCCAGACATATAAAGCCCGTTCAAAGACGTATTCGCCTCGGGGTTAATCTCTGTCTCACATTCCCAAACGAACCGATCTGGCAGTGTTGATGCAGGCAACGTCAGCCCTTCGCTGTCTGGCGTGACATCAACAGAAACCCCGTCGATCTTGGCCCAGATCAACCCCAGTTCTTGCCCGTCCAGCCGCAGATCCCCACCGGGATTCGCCGGATTAGCCACAAAGGTAATCCGCGACGTCACCCGCGTTTTGTTAGCGTTCAGGTCGAACGTCAGATGCACATCCTCCACCAGATAGGGCAGGGGCTGATACTCAGAAAGGCGGATCGTCTGGTCTTGCATAAGAATTCTCCAGTTGGCTTTGAAACAACCTATGCTCTTGAGCAGCGGCTGCAAGGGCAAGATCAGGGAACCACGCGTAAACCGCACCCAATCGTCCAAAAGGTTAACGCAAATTGTGCATACGCATTGTGTACGGGTTGTGTACGCATTGTGCACACGGGCTTTCGCGATTTTAGCCTAAAGGTTAACGCCGTTTACGGTGTCCAGTGAAGGAAATTCGCAATCAATCGCAAACCGGTTTTCTGGCTTTTTTCGGGGTGAAACTGCGTGCCAACCATATTGTCCCGCGCCACCATCGCCGTCACCGGCCCGCCATAATCCACCGTCGCCATAAGTTGCGCCGGATCGCTCGGATCAAGGTGATAGGAGTGCACGAAATACGCGTGATCCCCCGTTGAAATTCCGTCAAATAACGGGTGCGGAACGTGGATTTCCAATTCGTTCCAACCCATATGCGGAACCTTCAAATTGGGGTCACTCGGCCGCATTTCAACAACCTCGCCACCTATCCAGTCGAAGCCTTTTGTATCATGCCCATGCTCGCGCCCAACGGTCGCCATCATCTGCATTCCAACGCAAATTCCAAGGAACGGAACACCGCCCTGCAATACCCGTTCTTCAATGGCTTCAAACAACCCTTCATAGCTTGCAAGCCCTTGACGACAATCAGCAAAAGCGCCGACGCCGGGCAAAACTATCCGGTCTGCTTTACGCACAACTTCAGGGTCCGAGGACACCAAAACGGTCCCCGCATCAACCTCGCCAGCCATGCGCTGAAAGCTCTTTTCAGCCGAGTGGATGTTGCCGGAATTATAGTCAACAATAACCGTCGTCATTCGCTCAGCGTACCTTTGGTCGAAGGAATCGCATCCGCTTTACGTGGGTCCGTTTCCAATGCATCACGCAACGCGCGTGCGACAGCCTTGAAGCTGGCTTCTGCGATGTGGTGGCTGTTCAATCCATCAAGACGTTCAATATGTAGGTTCATCCCCGCATTCATCGCAAATGCCGTGAAGAATTCGCGCACCAGCTCCGTATCAAACGATCCGATTTTTGGCGCAGTGAAATCCACTTTCCAGATCAAATACGCCCGTCCGGACATGTCCAGCGCAGCCCGAACCAACGTGTCATCCATGACCAACATGCAAGACCCGTAACGCACGATTCCACGTTTATCTCCAATGGCTTGCGCTACAGCTTTGCCAAGCGCGATACCCACATCCTCGACCGTGTGGTGGTCATCAATGTGCAAATCCCCATTGGCGCGAACCGTCATATCAATCAATGCGTGGCGCGAAAGTTGGTCCAGCATATGGTCGAAAAACCCGACACCTGTCTGGTTGTCATAGACACCGGTTCCATCGAGATTAATCTCGACAGAAATATCGGTCTCGGCCGTTTTACGTTCAATTTTCGCAGTCCGCATGGCATCAGCCTCCGCTTTGGTTTCAAGGCCTTATACGGTGGCAATGCCCTCGATTCCATAACGATTTTAAAAAAGTAGCACTAAACGCTTGACCTTACAGTCACTGGAACCCTTACTTGAAGGTAAATCATAAAGGAATCATGACATGGAAGACATGGCGACAGACCATTTCGACAATGTGAATTTTGAAGTAACCGGCATGACCTGTGCGGGTTGTGCTGGCCGTGTAGAAAAGGCCATCGCGGCCATGCCGGGTGTTGAATCCGCGACCGTCAATCTTGCGTTGGAAAAGTTGAATGTGTCGTTTGATGGTGACGCCTTGTCACCCGGTCGGATCGCCGACGCAGTTCGCACAACAGGCTATGGAATTCGCGAAGCACAGGTGGCTTTCAACATTTACAAAATGACCTGCGCGGGTTGTGCAGGGCGTTCTGAAAAGGCGATGCAAGCGGTGCCAGGCGTGTTGTCCGCTACGGTCAATCTGGCGCTTGAAACCGCCTCGGTTCATTACGTTCCGGGCCAGACAACGCCTGCGATAATTGCCAAAGCGTCAACCGATGCGGGGTATCCCGCGAAGGTCGCCGAAGAGCACGGGGATGATCGCGAAAAAGAAATAGCCGCAGCTCAACGCAAGGATTTAATTGAACTTTCCGTGGCCGCGATCCTGACTTTGCCGTTGGTTTCACAGATGGTATTCATGCTGGCCGGGCTTGATATGATGATTCCGCCCTACGCAGAACTTGCCCTCGCGACCCCCGTTCAATTCTGGATTGGCCGCCGTTTTTACCGCGCCGCTTGGAGCGCGTTGAAAGCCAAAGCTGGCAACATGGATCAACTGGTGGTGATGGGCACAAGCGCTGCCTATTTCTACAGCGTCTGGATGCTTGTCAGCCTAGGTGCCGGGGCCAAAGGCCACCTCTATTTCGAAGCCTCCGCCGTTGTCATAACCCTAATTCTCGCAGGTAAAGTTCTAGAGGCTCGCGCCAAACGCTCTGCTTCCTCGGCACTTCGACAACTCATGTCGCTACGCCCCGACAACGCCATCGTGCTGCGCGCTAGCGAAGAAGTCGAGGTCCCTATTTCCGAGGTTCTGATCGGCGATGTTGTCATCGTAAAACCCGGCGAACGCATGCCCGTAGACGGTGAAATCATCCGCGGCGAATCCGAACTAGACGAGAGCCTAATCACTGGTGAATCCATGCCCGTCGTGCGCCAGAAAGGTGATACTGTTATTGCCGGATCAATCAATGGCGTTGGCCTTCTGCGGGTTAGTGCCAAGAAAGTCGGCACAGATACAACGCTTGCGAAAATCGCAAAACTGGTGGAAGAAGCCCAAACCGGCAAAGCCCCGATCCAACGTTTGGTGGATCGCATAGCTGCAATATTTGTGCCGGTCGTTCTGGTTATATCCCTTATTACGCTGGTCGCTTGGATGGCCTTTGGCGCTGATTTCGAGG
>CALCGO010000266.1 GCA_937901055.1 uncultured Rhodobacterales bacterium | reverse complement strand
AAAATTAGGCTGCGCTAGCAACCCGATGCGAGTTTTAAATCGTCTCCTAGCACCTCTCATTGTTCTGAGGGGCAGCACACATCCACAGAATAGATGAAAATTTCATTTTGGGATCCCAAAATGAAATAAAATCAGTAAAATTTATGTTTATTTTTAAAATTTCTTGACTTAAGGATCCCGAAATAATGTATTGGGGCTCAGAAGACTGGACTCAAACGAATTGCGAATCTAAAGGTCCGCATTTTTGGGAGTGCCTGGAAGTGAGTTAGACAGGAAAACTGCAGCTCACTTTGTCATCTAGAGATTGATTGCGCAGCGGTAGCAACAGATTTGCCGCAATGTTTAGAGCTAAGGGAGGACACAATGCTCAAGACTATATTCAAAACGGCCAGCGCCATGACGTTCGCGCTAAGTGCAAGCGCGAGTTTCGCGCAAGTTAACTTGACATCCAACGCTGCTGGCGCGGGCACTGCCGGTGCGCTATCCGCGACGTCGCTCGTTGAGAACGCAGCAGAGCGCGGCATCGCCAATATTCAAATGAAAGATGGGCAAACCGGAACCAAATACATGATGGCCCTCGCGGAAGGTAAAATTGATCTTGCCAGCGGACCTTTTATTCTACCGTTCTTGATGGCGAAAGCAGCTGGTCCATATTCAAATTTGGAAAAAGACGCGGCTAATGAGCTTGGTCATAGCATTGCTATGCTTTATCCTTACACATTCTCAATATTCACGCTTTATGCATATGATTCAAAGGGAATTTCTGGTTGGGATGACCTTAAGGGCATGAAGGTTTTGAACGGGCCACCACGTGGTACTGCCGCTTTGAACTCACGTAGCTTGATCCAGCTTTTCACCGGCCTGAAGCCAGAAGACGATTACGATACGGTGACAGTAAACTGGAGTCAGATGCCATCGGCGATTATCGACGGCACTGTTGATGCTGCTGTAATCCCTGCAATGTTCCCTGGACCGCGGGTGACTCAAGCTTCCGCTGCGGGTTCAATGACAATGCACTCCATGCCCAAGGAATTGTTCGAAGCGCCGGCAACGCAGAAGTTCTTGAACAAGCCTGGCTCAACGCCTTTCGTTGTGCCGCTTGCAGACATCAAAGCGGCGATGGGTGAAGGTTGGACCATTGTGTCTGAGGATGACATGTTCCGCGGCAAAGCTGTGCCTGGTGGGGATCTTGTTAACAAAAGCATGGACGAAGAGCTGGCCTACCAACTCACAAAGTCGCACATCGAGAATTTAGATGAGATCAAAGCGATGGCTCCATTCATGGCGACGCTCAACTTTGGTGATGTTTCCGAAAAAGCCAACGGTCTTTGTGGAGCGAACATTGTGAAATTCCACCCTGGCGCGGTACGTGCTTGGGAAGAAGCTGGACACACGCTACCTGACTGTTCCAAGCCTTAATCTGGTGAACACTTTCCGTTAGGGGGGCGTAACGCATGTGCCCTCCTTTTCAATTTTCCTACTACAGTAGGTAAAAGGTTGCTTTCGTCATGTCAGATCAAAACTCTACAAATTCCATAATAGCATTTCAAAAAACTGTGTTTGTAGATCGACTAATCTACATTTTGGCACTTCTGCTTGTTCTGCTTGGTCTCATAAACGTGACACCTTCTATTCCGGGTTGGGACAATCTATGGAAGGATCTCACGGGCAACGAGTTTTTCAGAATACGGCGCTTCCCGACCGAGTGGTTGTTCCCGATCACCTTCTTCTGGATGATGCTGGTTGTTGCATTGAAAAAGTCTATGTGGCGTAGTTGGGCAAACAAAAGTGCAACTGTCCGCCGTTTTGGACTTTTTATGGATGCAGCGCTTGTAGTAGCCGCTGCAGCAATTTCGCTAACATACTTAGTCGAGATCGAATCCGTGTGCCTGATCGATAAATTTACCGGAGACCGTGAACGCCTGGTCGCCAAGGCATTACAGGCAGAAATTGACTTCGCTGAGCTTTATGGGTTGCCCGTGCCTGACACAGCCGATGATCCGGGGTGCGCGACCACAACAGGTAGCTGGTTGATCTTAATCATGTTCAGCGCCGTTGCTGTTTTCCTTGGCTACAATATTAAAGTCTGGGGATTGCCGCTCGTCCTAGTCTCAATCCTGATAGCCGCTTATACTTTCTTTACAATTCTTAACTGGTATTTTTTTGGGCCAGAGGACCAAAACAAGTACTTAGTGACGATTTTAAGCAGTGAAGATGTCAGGAGCCTTGGATCTAGCCATGGGTTGTTCCAAGATGCCTTGGTCAATCAATCTTCTGGCCTGCTCGGTCGTTTCATCAATGTCCTGCTTGTTCTCGTGTTCCCATATGTCATTCTAGGTGCTCTTTTCGGCAAATGCGCGGGTGGCCAATCTTTGATCAAGCTCGCCTTTGCTGCAACCCGCAACTTGCGCGGTGGCCCAGCCCATGCGGCCGTCGTGTCTTCTGCGATGTTTGGAACGATCACGGGCGGCCCAGTTGTGAACGTCTTGTCCACGGGCGTTTTGACGATCCCAATGATGCTCAAGCGGGGCTTCTCCAAAGTCTTTTCAGGCGGCGTAGAAGCTGCCGCCTCTTCCGGCGGTGCAATTATGCCGCCGATCATGGGCGTTGCTGCTTTCATCATGGCAGCTTTGACTGGTGTGCCTTATCGCGAGATTATGATTGCCGCAACTTTGCCCGCACTCTTCTACTTCTTCTGCTTGTTCCTCTCTGTCATGTTCCAAGCGCGTAAGCAAAAAATCGAAGCAGTCGGAGAATTAACTGAAGACATGAAACTAACAGGTGAGGATCGCCTTCATTTGATGCAAATCTTTGGTCCTGTTTTGTTGGTTCTGATACTTCTGCTTACTCCCAAAGACGCTGTCGGATGCAGCTGGTATTCTATCATGCTGGGCGCAGTTGTTGATCAAAGAAACGGGACGTGCGAGATCACATCCTTGCCTTGGATCATCGAGCTGTTCCAAAACGCGGCGGGCGATGCAAGCGCGGCGGGATGGTGGGCGGTGTTCCTCCTACTTATCCTGATGTTCGTCGACAAATCCTTCCGTGCCAAACCGATGAAGATCTTTGATGGTCTGTCGCAAGCGGGCGTGACGATCTCCACATTGTTCTTAATGTTCGTCGCTGTCACTGTGATCGATGTATGCTTGAACTTCACAGGCCTTGCTAAATTTGTGGCCGTTGATGTGCTTGGGTTCCTCAATTCCTTTGATGTTTCCGCCAACTCTGTTGGTTTCCAACTGTTCGCATTATTTTTGACAATGCTTTTGGCAGTCCTACTCGGCATGGGAATGCCAGCGGTGCCAGCCTACATTAACGTTGCGTTGCTGATGGGTCCGATGCTTGTGGGCCTAGGGCTTGCGACGTTCACGGCGCATATGTTCATCTTTTACTTCGCAGTTGCCTCAGCTATCACGCCGCCCGTCGCATTGGCTGCGTTTGCAGCAGCGAGTATCACAAAGGCAGATCCGATGAAAACTGGTTTTTCGGCAGTGCGATCTGGTATCGTTATGTTCACCATTCCCTTCGTTTTCGCGCTCTACCCAGAATTATTGCTGATCGACAAGGCTGTGATCGATCCAAACAATGGGTTATTCATAGCGGGCTACGATGGCTCCCTCAATTTTGGCTGGTTGGCATTGCTGATGCTTCGCATCGCCGTGGCCCTTTATTTGGTGTCCAGCGCCCTTGCAGGGTTTGACCGCAAAGCGCTGAAACCGATAATGATCTGCACGCGCCTCGTAATTGCAGTTCTGATCCTAGCGCGTCCGACCGAAATCTATGGTCTGGCATTAGCCGGAGGGTTTGTTCTGGTGGCATGGCATACGCTGCGCAGCCGTGATGAACTACCAACAACATAGGAGCTATAACAATGAGCGAACGTTCGAGCTATATCCTCTTCATCACGGATCAACAGCGTTACGATCACCTGGGCTGTAACGGCCATCCGGTTCTGCGCACACCAAATATTGATGCAATGGCAGCTGAGGGCGTGAGCCACGACCGGTTCTACGTTGCTTCTCCAGTTTGTATGCCAAACCGCGCAAGCCTTATGACCTGCCGTATGCCATCAAGCCATGGAACACGCTCGCTTGGAATTCCTCTTAATCATGACAGTGTGACATTTGTTGAACTTCTTGCGAACGCTGGCTATGACACTTGCTTGATTGGCAAAAGCCATTTACAAAACGTATCCGATTTTGACATACAGATCGAACCAACCAAGCATCGGGAAGGATTTACAGCGCCACCCGACGATCTGAATGTCGCGACCCGCTCGGACCTTGATAACGACACTTATCAGTACGAGCGTCAGGCGTACTGGGATAAGCCCGACCCTAAAGTCCCAATACCGTTTTATGGTTTCAAAGAATACTTCGCAGTTATGCGGCATGGCTTCAACACAGGCGGAAGTCATCTCGAATGGGTCAAGAAGAACGCACCTGAAACTTTGGCTCTGCGTGGGCGTGACAAACAATTCGATCACGATTTCACCGTTCCTCAAGCGATCCGTACGAAAGTTCCAGAAGAACATTATTCCACGACCTATATCGCAAATCGTGCGGTTGAGTGGCTCGAAGCGAGGCGTAATAACAATAAGCCCTTCCTGCTGATGGTTTCCTTCCCTGATCCGCACCATCCGTTTACCCCGCCTGGAAAATATTGGGACATGTACAAGCCCGAAGATATGGTAGTGCCTGCCGCATATGAAGCTGATGAATGGGATCCGCCCGAGTACATAAAAGTAGCCGAACGTGACCGTGCCAAAGATCCAAACCTGGGTCAAATGGAAGGCTATTCGGTGGCTGTCTCCAAACAGGAGGCCTTGGAGGCGCGCGCACTGACTTGCGGAATGATCTCGATGATTGACGATGCGGTTGGCCGCGTGCGCGCGGCGGCGGCAGATGCAGGCGTCTCGGAAAATACTGTGCAAATATATACGTCCGATCATGGCGATCATTTGGGCGAACATCGCCTTTTGTTCAAAGGAGCGGAGCAATACGACAGCCTCACGCACGTTCCATTCATTTGGGCGGATCCGAAAGGCGACAGCGGCACTCGTACAGATGACTTAGCCCAAACACTTGATATTGGAACCACCATCCTTGAGCATGCGAAGGTCGAAAAATCGATAGGAATGCAAGGCGTCGTTCTAGCCGCTGCTGGTGGCGCGGGCAGGGAAGCCGCACATATTCAATATGAAACGCAACGCACGCAAGAAGCCTTTGGGCCTCGCCCCCGCGTTCATTCAATTGTTTATGAAAACTGGCGTCTCTCAATGTATCTTGGCAAGTGTCCTAACGAGCTTTTTGACCTCTCAAACGACCCTGGCGAAATGGTCAATCTTTGGTGCAGCGCTAAACATCAAGACGTGAAAGCGCGATTAGTAGAGCGCTTAGCGGAGTTGGAGATTGCTGCGGTCGATCGCGTACCTCTCCCCACGGCTCAGGCTTAAATGAAATGCCATTTGATACAACTTTTATCACGCTCGGAACCGCTGGTGGCCCTGTCCCAAAGCTTCATCGCGCTGCACCTGCTCATGCAATTACGTATGGCGATCGCGTGATCTTGATTGATTGCGGCGAAGGCGCGATGCAACAATTGATGCGCGTTGGGATCGACTTTCGTCGCATCGATAAGGTCATCCTTTCGCATCATCATTTTGATCATATTGGCAGTCTGTTTACCTGCCTCGGGATCAATATGATGCTGCAACGCAAACAGCCGATCACGATCTATGGTCCACCGGGCACGCGTCAAATCGTTGAGGGTCTCGCGATGGCCTGTGATATTCCGCAAGCCATTGGCTTTGGCGTCGTTGGTCAGTCACTTCCACATCCGCGAAATTTTGTTCAGGTTGAGGAAATCGCTCCAGGCGACACGTTTGAAATCGATAATATTCGTGTTTCATGCTGCGAAAACACGCATTATCGTGCCGAAACAGAACTGGGAACGAAGGGGCCGATCTCACTTTCTTTACGTTTTGACGCGCCTGATCGCTCTATAGTTTACACAGGCGACACGGGGCCGTGTCGCATGGTTGAGAATCTCGCCAAAGGCGCGCAACTGCTTGTGGGTGAAATGATGCTTGCAGAGCAAATCATAGCGCAGCTTCAGGAGAAGAATCCTCACATGACGTCAGAGCGCATCACGATGATGGGTCAGCACCTTCACAGTCACCACCTGAGTCCAGAGCAATTGGGCGACCTCGCGGCCCGCGCGGGCGTTGCGCATGTGGTCGCCGTTCATATTCCGCTTGATAGTATCACGCCAGAAACTGCGCCCGACTTTACAGCGCGCATTTCTCAAGTTTTTTCAGGTCAGGTTTCAATAGCCAACGATCTTGATCAGTTTTGATTTAGGAAAATCATATGACTTTGACTTCAAAAGTGGCTCAAGCCGCGCGCAAACGCACAGAACGCCCTATGCCGCGCGTTTTAGTGGTCAAAGATGTTTGGCATCTAACGCCCAATATGATCCGTGTTGTGTTTGCTGGCCCTGAGCTTGATGGTTTCCCGAGCGGGCGCGACGGCGGAAATTGCAAGCTGATGATCCCCGAAAATGGCGAAACTAAAGAGCACTTTGTCGAGCGTCTGAGCAGTGGTCCACCGCCCGTTAGACGCACTTACACGGTACGCAAGTTTGATGCCTTTACGCAAGAATTAAGCATCGATTTTGTTGCACATGGCGATGAAGGCCCTGCATCACGTTGGGCAAGTTCTGTCAGGGCTGGAGATTTTCTGGGTTTCGCTGGTCCAAGTGAACCAAAGTTTATAGATTTTGATGCGGATTGGTATCTTGTTGCAGCTGATCCTTCGGCCATTCCGGTCGCAGCAGTTGCATTGGAGGCCATGCCACGTGAAGCAAAAGGTGTCGCGATATTTGAAATCACTTCGGCATTAGACCAACAAGAAATCGACGCACCGGCAGGCATAGAGATACATTGGTTGGTGCATTCCGATCCCCACAAAGCATCTACGCGCCAGGAAGACTTGATCAAAGCTATTGAATGGCCACAGGGCCGCGTAAAAACATGTATTGCAGGCGAGTCGGCCGTCATCCGGTCCTTGCGAGACTTCCTGATAAACGAAAAACAGGTGCCCCGCGAGGACACCTATATTTCAGGTTATTGGAAAATCGGTTTGATCGAAGACCAGCATCAAAAAGCCAAGCGAGACGGGGCTGATTGACCCCCGCTCTGGAGCTTTTAGATGTCGCCTTGTTCCAGTTCTTTCGCATATTGAATATAGTAGTGGCGTGTCGGGCAGTTGATTTGCGCAACGGCGTGCGCGCGAAGTGCCTCTGCTTTCAGTTGCTTCGCATTGGCAACCTCATAATCCACATTCAGCAGGCGATCCAAAAGCTGTAGTGCCCACTGGAAATCACCATCTTTCAGCGCCTTTTGGGCAGAACCTAAGACAGCGGCGTTGCCACCTGCCAAGTCAATGAAACGCATCGCTTCATCTTTAGGTGATAACGGCGATAGCGAGGTCGGATTGCCGTCAAACCAACCCATGGTTCCGACAAAATAGGCACGCACAGAAAAATCAAC
>CALCGO010000265.1 GCA_937901055.1 uncultured Rhodobacterales bacterium | reverse complement strand
GGGGCCTTTTTCGGCCAGCAATGCACGCGCGGCGATGACATGGGCGTCCAGACGGTCCAATTCTTCCGTCACGTCGGCCTTCACCGCCAGCAGCGCGAGTTCCTGCGCCAAGCGGTTTTCATCCGCAAGATCGGTGATTTCCAGCACGGCTAAAACCTTTTCGCGCAAAGCCCCGCCGGTGCGGGCGTTACGGGCATCTGACGAAACGCGCGCGGCTTTAGACAGGGTTTCCGCGGTATCCACCTGCCCTGACAGGATGGAGAAAATCGCCAACCCCTCCGCACGGCGTGCGTTGACCAGCATGTTGACGACCTCCGGGATTTGCGCCTTTGCGGCCTCGACCCAGTCCAGATTTACCGTCGTTCCGGTATCCCAAACCCATTTTTGCGTTAACAATTCGCCGACCGAGGTTGGCCGAACTTCCAGCCCGCTCCCCTCCGCGATTGTTCTGGCTTGCGCGGCAGCGTCAATCACGGCCGCAAGGTTTTCGTAGTTCAGCACCGGCGTTCCGTCATCCGCCATACGTGAAAGTTTCAGGTTCAACGAGACGTTTCCCCGCGTGAGGCGTTTGGGGACTGCGGCACGAATGGCGGGCTCCAACGTTTCGCCCCCTTCCGGCAGGCGCAAACGAACATCAAGCCCGCGCCCGTTAACCGAGCGAATTTCCCAAGCCCAGCCGACCCCGTCATGTTCCCCCGAGACCGTCGCGAACCCTGTCATTGATTGCAGTGCCATCTGTTAACCTTTTTCAATAACTTAAATATTTCATTAACCTATTAACGATCTATTAACCAATTGGCATCAAAATCCACACAATTCCGCTAAAATCTTATACATTAACGGAACAGTAACTATTAAGATGCGGCGGGGGAAGATCCTCGGTTCTTGCAGGGCCGCTTCACAGGAAAAGTACGACTATGACTATGATCCATACCCTCCGTTCCCATTGGGAAAGCTTGCGGACAAACGGCGAATTGCCCCTTCGTGCGGATATCGACCCGCGCCAGATACCAGATGTTTTGGACAGCCTGTTCATCTTTGAACGCCTAAATCCGCAGGATGTACGCGTGCGGATCGCAGGCCTGACATTGTGCGAAATGATGGGTATGGAGGTGCGTGGGCAATCCCCGATGTCGTTCTTTGACGATAGCACACGCCGACGTTTTGCGGCGGTTGTTGGTGAAGTGTTGGAACACTCGCTTATCGCGAACCTTGGGCTTGATACGATTGATAGAATGGGCAACGAAGCACAGGCCGAGATGATTTTGCTGCCGCTTCGCAGTGACTTTGGCGATGTTAACCGCGTGATTGGTTGCGTCACGGGACCCGCGGAAGGCTTCACCGCGCCGATGCGGTTTCATGTACGAAACGTCGATATGGATGCGCTCAGCAGCACACCCCAAAATACGCAAAGTTTCGGGTTTGCCGAGCAAGGCGCTGGTTTCATCATGGATGGGACGTCGTCTTTTCGCATGATTTCTGGCGGCGGGTCTGTTCAGCCTAAACGTCCGGTACAAACGGCCAGCTATCTAAAACTGGTGGACTAGGCGTATTCGCTCTCGGCTATGCCTTGTAGTGATAGCAATGCTGTCAGGTCCGAATGGTAAAGCCGTGCATCTGCGATATCCGCGAGGGCTTGTTTGGCGTGATATGCGACGCCCAATCCGGCCGCCTCGATCATGGAGCGGTCATTTGCACCGTCGCCCACCGCCATAACATCGGCAGGCGTATAACCACCCGTTTTGCACAATGCATTCAGCGTTTCCAGTTTGGCTTGTTGCCCAAGGATCGGCATGCCGACTTTGCCGGTTAGAATACCGTCTTTTACGATCAACGTGTTGGCTTGGTTCATCTGAAAGCCTGTTTCGCCGGCCACACGGCTGGTAAAAAATACGAAACCGCCAGAAACGAGTGCCGTCATCGCGCCGAGTTTGTTCATCGTCTGCACCAGCGTTTTCGCACCTGGGTTGAGAGAGATGCGTTCGGCGTATACCTGTTCTAGCACGGTTTCAGAAAGACCGGCCAACAGGGCGACACGTTCGTTAATCGAGTCCTCGAAATTCAACTCGCCGCGCATGGCACGTTCGGTGATCTCCGAGACCTGATCTTTGACGCCTGCGAAATCGGCCAGTTCGTCTATGCATTCGACGGGGATCATGGTGCTGTCCATGTCAGCAATCAGCAGTTTCTTGCGGCGGTTTTGTGCGGGGACGATGTTGATGTCCACGGTTGCGTCCGCCAGAAAATCGTTGGGAACACCGCCGGAAAACGCGATTTCTACTGCGCTGTCGGACAAACGGTTTAAATCACCGTTAACCAGTTGGCAGGCGCGGTCAGCCAATTGATCTGACACGCCTGCCGAAGCTGTTAGTACTAAGAAGCGCAAACTTACGCTTCCTCGCGTTTTTGCAACTCTTTCGCCACAAGGAACGACAGTTCCAGCGCCTGTGTTGCGTTTAGGCGAGGGTCACAAGCGGTGTGATAACGATCCGACAGATCCCCGTCCGCAACGGCACGGGTGCCGCCTGTGCATTCGGTCACGTCTTTGCCGGTCATCTCGAAGTGCACACCACCTGCGTAGGTGCCTTCGGCCTGATGGACAGCGAAGAATTCGCGAACTTCGCCCAGAACACGCTCAAACGGGCGGGTTTTATAGCCGCTTTCCGATTTAATTGTGTTGCCGTGCATCGGATCACAAGACCAGACAACTTTCTTGCCTTCGCGTTCAACAGCGCGGATCAGGGCTGGCAGATGTTTGTCCACATTGCCTTGACCAAAACGCGCGATCAGGGTCAGGCGACCCGCCGTGTTTTCGGGGTTCAGCTTGTCGATCAGGCGGATCAGGTCGTCAGGTTCGATCGTCGGACCACATTTCATGCCGATCGGATTTTGCACACCACGACAGAATTCAACATGTGCGCCATCCAACTGACGTGTGCGATCGCCGATCCACAGCATGTGGCCGGAGCCAGCGACTGGCAGGTCTGAGGTAGAATCGACACGACAAAGCGCTTCTTCGTATTCCAGCAACAAAGCCTCGTGGCTGGTGTAGAAGCTGACGCGCTTCATGCTTTCCGCATCGCCTGCACCAGCAGATTCGATGAAGGCCAGCGATTCACCAATGCGGTTGGCCAGCTCGTGATATTCTTCGTAGCCACCTGTTTCTTTGGTTGAATCCAACGTCCACTGATGCACACGTTTGATATCGGCAAATCCGCCTTGGCTGAAAGCTCGCAAAAGGTTCAACGATGCCGCCGACTGCGTGTAGGCTTCCAACATACGGTCCGGCGCGGGAATGCGTGCTTCGGGCGTGAACTCAAAACCGTTGATGATATCGCCACGGTAGGACGGTAGTTCCACACCACCAATAGTTTCCGTATCAGCCGAGCGCGGCTTGGCGAATTGCCCAGCCATGCGACCGATTTTAACGACAGGTTTCTTGGCACCAAACGTCAGAACGATAGCCATCTGAAGCATCACTTTGAAAGTGTCGCGGATCAGGTCGGCATTGAATTCCTCAAAGCTCTCGGCGCAGTCGCCACCTTGCAACAAGAACGCGCGGCCTTCAGCCACTTCGCCAAGTTGACGGGTAAGGCGACGGGCCTCGCCAGCAAACACCAAGGGTGGATAGGTCGCCAGCTTTTCTTCCACGCGCTTGAGGGCTGCGGGGTCGGTATACTCGGGCATCTGAATGCGTGGTTTGTTGCGCCAGTCAGATTTAGTCCAAGTTGCAGGCATGATCTTACTCCTATCCATAAAAATTTGCTTGGCACTTATAGGGGAAGCATTTTCCATTGACCATACCCTTAGAATCACTAATGGTGGCTTTGCGACGTCGTAAAAATCCGACGTGCCATCTTATTTTTGCGAGGCTGCAAATGGTTGGTTCAAGTGACTCCGAAGTAACAAAATTCGTCTTCATGCTATTGCCCAAATTTTCGCTGATAGCGTTCACCAGCGCGATCGAGCCATTGCGGATTGCGAACCGTTTAGCCGGTTCGAAAATCTATGAATGGCGACTGGCATCGGACGACGGAATTTCCGTGACCTGTTCGGCGGGTGTTACGATAAATGTCGATATGGGATTGGAAGAAGTTGACCGCAACGAGACCATCCTGTTTTGCGGTGGTCTAAGCATTAAGCCCGCCGTGACCCCTCGAATGTTGAACTGGATCCGCCGCGAGGCGCGTAAAGGTATGCCGATTGGCGGGCTTTGCACGGCGACATATTTAATGGCGAAAGCGGGATTACTGGATGGGCGGCGGTCAACCATCCACTGGGAAAACCGCGAGAGTTTTATCGAGGATTTTCCGGAGCACGAGATTACGACGTCGATTTTCACCATCGACAAAAACCGCTATTCATCCGCGGGTGGCACGGCGGCGGCGGATTTGATGCTGCGATTGATTGCCAATGCGCATGGTACGGATTTGGCCAACGGCATTGCCGACCAAATGATTTACACGACTGTGCGTACGGACAAAGACCAGCAACGGCTGTCGATTCCCACTCGCATCGGGGTGCGGCATGCGAAGCTGTCCACTGTCATTAAAATGATGGAAGACAATCTGGAGGAACCGATTTCGCCGGCCATTCTGGCGGAAGATGTCGGTATATCCACCCGGCAATTGGAACGGTTGTTCCGTCGCTATCTGAACCGCTCGCCCAAGCGGTATTATATGGAGTTGCGGTTGGAGAAGGCACGGAACCTGTTGTTGCAAACGGATATGTCCGTGATCAACGTGGCGCTGGCCAGCGGTTTCACCTCGCCTTCGCATTTTTCCAAATGCTACCGGATGCATTTTTCCACGACGCCTTATCGGGAGCGCGGCGCGCAGACGGACTAACGACGTTGCGTCGAATTTTGCCACCACTCTGGACGTTATGCCAAATCAGGCGTAGCGTAACTGACCATACGTTCAGTTCTTCAACGGAGTCCAATCATGTCTGACCCAATCGTAATCGTCGGCGCCGCCCGCACCCCAATGGGTGGTTTTCAAGGCGCGCTTTCTGGTGCCACAGCCGCCGAGCTCGGCGGGGAGGCAATCCGCGCAGCCCTTGATCGCGGTGGCGTTGCTGCTGCGGATGTTGACGAGCTGTTGATGGGTTGCGTTTTACCCGCAGGTCAAGGTCAGGCGCCAGCGCGTCAGGCCGGTTTTGCAGGCGGTTTGGGGCAGGAAGTGCCTGCAACAACGCTGAACAAGATGTGTGGCTCCGGAATGAAAACCGTGATGGCGGCGCATGATCAATTGCTGGCTGACAACGGCAAGATCGTGGTTGCAGGCGGGATGGAAAGCATGACGAATGCGCCGTACCTTCTGCCGAAAATGCGCGAAGGCGCACGGATTGGGCATGGGCAGGTTATTGATCACATGTTTCTGGATGGGCTTGAGGATGCATATGACAAAGGTCGTCTGATGGGCACGTTTGCCGAGGATTGCGCCGAGAAATATCAGTTCACCCGCGAAGATCAGGATGCTTATGCGTTGAAATCCCTGTCGAATGCAGTTGAGGCGATTGATAGCGGCGCGTTTGATGCGGAAGTTTCGCCGGTCACCATCAAAACCCGCAAAGGTGACGTGACGGTTGGCGTTGACGAACAACCCGGCAACGCGCGGCCCGAAAAAATCCCGACACTGCGACCTGCGTTCAAGAAAGACGGGTCCGTCACGGCAGCGAATGCGTCGTCCATTTCCGATGGAGCGGCGGCGCTGGTCATGATGCGGGAATCCGAAGCCAAAGCGCGGGGGTTAACTATTCGTGCACGCATTATGGGGCATGGTAGCCATGCTCAGGAACCGGGCTGGTTCACGACGGCTCCTGTTCCCGCTGCGAACAAGTTGATGGAACGGATCGGCTGGTCTGTCGACGATGTCGATATCTGGGAGGTTAACGAAGCCTTCGCCGTTGTGCCGATGGCCTTCATGCACGAGATGGGCATTTCGCGCGACAAGATGAATATTAATGGCGGGGCGACGGCGCTCGGCCATCCTATCGGGGCGTCGGGCACGCGGATTATCGTGACCCTGCTGCACGCATTGGAGCATCACGGCAAAACCAAAGGTATGGCCGCGATTTGTATCGGCGGCGGTGAAGGTACGGCGATTGCGATCGAGGTGCCGGCATGAAACTTTCCAACAAAATTGCTGCCGTTGTAACAGGTGGCGCTTCGGGCCTTGGCGAAGCAACCGCGCGCGGGTTGGCCGAGCAAGGCGTTCGGGTTGCGATCTTTGATATGAATGCTGAGCGCGGCGAAGAAGTTGCCAAAGAAATTGGTGGGTTGTTCTGCAAGGTGGATGTTTCTGACGTCGAAAGCGTATCCGTCGCGTTTGCCCAAGCGCGGCAAATTCACGGGCAAGAACGCATTTGTGTTAGCTGTGCGGGCATCGCTTTTGCCGCCAAAACAGTGGACCGTGACGGGAATTACCACCAGCCGGACCTGTTCAACAAAACCATTGGCGTCAACCTGATCGGGACGTTCAATGTCTCCAGCCAATCGGCGACTGGGATGAGCAAAGCGGATCCTATGAACGACGATGGTGAACGCGGTGTGATTATTAACACGGCATCGGTTGCGGCGTTCGAGGGTCAGATCGGCCAAGTCGCCTATGCTGCCTCCAAAGGCGGTGTCGCCGCGATGACTATCCCGATGGCCCGCGATTTGTCGCGCAACGGCGTTCGCGTTATGGCCATTGCACCGGGCCTGTTCCTGACGCCAATGTTGGCAAGTATGCCCGAAGAGGTGCAAGCGGCGCTTGGCGCGCAAGTACCGTTCCCGTCACGCCTTGGTGATCCGGCGGAATATGCATCGCTGGTCGCGCATATCGCGCAGAACCCGATGCTGAACGGCGAGGTTATCCGTCTGGATGGCGCGATCCGTATGGCCCCGCGCTGAGCCAGCATTGCGCCCACCGCATCCCCGCTGTAGCCTTCCCGAAACACAAATCGGGAGGGCTTTTATTTGGGCAAAATTGCAATACTCTGGGCGTTGGTAACGGCGTGCCTGCCGGAACCCCTGATGAAGCTGGTGTATTTCGGGCGGCGCGAAACGCTTGGGGCTCGAACACTTGACGTGAAAGCGCAGGCTGTCGGGCGGCTCGCCAACGCTACACGGCCAGCAGGTGTGGTTCCCACCGTAGAGGAAAGTCGGAAGATGACGGATAAAGCCGTTGATCTTTTTGACGAACCTGCGCCTGAATTGTTTCGCAAAGAAGATATCGAGATTGACGGTGCCGACGGCAAGCTTCCCGCCCGGATTTACAGCGGCCCTGCGAAACATCGCCCACGGCCAATTCTGGTGTATTTTCACGGGGGCGGCTGGGTTCAGGGTAATCTGGACAGCCATGACGGCATATGCGGAAAGCTCGCCGATTGGTCGAATTGCATTGTTATCGCGGTCGATTATCGTCTAGCGCCTGAACACAAGTTCCCCTGTGCGCCCCTTGATGCGATTGCCGCCTATAAATGGGTGCGCGCTAACGCCACCAGTCTTGGTGGTGATCCCGAACGTATCGGGGTTGGCGGGGA
>CALCGO010000264.1 GCA_937901055.1 uncultured Rhodobacterales bacterium | reverse complement strand
ATGGGCGTAAGTATTCGCGAGCTAGGGCGTTCACAGGGGTGTCATGCCTCTACAATTTTAAGGCAGGTTCGCAAATACGAAACACGACGCGATGACCCGCTGGTTGACGAAGCATTGAGCGACCTTTCTCAACCTAAAGACTCTGAAATCAACATGGAGAACACCTATATGGACACACCAACCCCTCTTTGTGAAAACGAAATCGCGCGACACGCTCGCCGCATCTTACGCCGATTGTGTGAAACTGGTGCATACCTTCTTATTGCCCCACAAATGGAGGTGGCGGCAGTATTCAAAGAAACCGTTCCGGGGCGCCCCACGCGTATAGCGGTGGTCGATCGTAGTTTTGCGCGGGCATTTGCGTTGAAGGAGTGGATCGCCGGCGAGCAATTGGGGAAGCTTGGACGATATAGTATAACCGCAACCGGTCGTACGGCGTTGAAGCGGATGATCGCAGAAGATCGTCAAGCCAGAGGCGAAGAAGCCATGAACACGCCGTTTCAAGAGCAACACAAGGAATTTGGCGAGCGGGTCGTAAAAATGTACGACGGTTCTGGTCGCAAAAGTGTACGGTTTAACTTAGCCGAAAGCCCGTTGACCTTATTGGCGCGCAAAAAGGATAGGACGGGTGCTATGTATTTACCGCCGGAGCTTCTGGAAGCAGGGGAGCGCTTAAGGGAGGATTTCGAACAGGCACAACTCGGACCACGTGTTGCCCAGAACTGGGACAGGTGTTTAACGAGCGGCGGTGGTGGGTGGAACGCTGGATCGGAGTTTTCCGGTTCCTCCAACGCGCGGGAACGTGTCTCGATAGCACTAAAAGCGCTCGGGCCCGGGTTGGCGGACGTGGCGTTAAGGGTTTGTTGTTTTCTTGAGGGGATGGAAAAGGCCGAAAAACGCCTTGGCTGGTCCGCCAGATCGGGCAAGGTTGTCCTTAAGATTGCCTTGCAAAGACTGGCGGCCCATTATGGAATAACGACGGACGAGCAGCGGCGTGCTAGCTAGCAGCCGCCACAATACCGGAGAAGTCGGACGCCTTTAGCGAAGCGCCGCCAACCAATCCGCCATCAACGTTGGAAATGGCGAAAATTTCACCTGCATTAGTTGGTTTCACAGAACCACCATACAGCAGCCTGATGCCGTTTCCAATTTCGTGACCAAAACGGGCGACCAGTTTGCCGCGAAGGTAGTCGTGAACCTCGGCTACCTCGCTCAGCGTTGGTGTACGGCCTGTGCCGATAGCCCAAACGGGTTCGTAGGCGACAATGGTGTTGCCCGCTGTTGTTGCATCAGGCGCGGAGCCATCGAGTTGACCGCCAATAACATCCAAGGTTTCTCCGGCATCGCGCTGCGCTTCGGTTTCGCCAACACAAACAATGGCTTGCAATCCGGCGCGCCAAGCCGCCAGTGTCTTTTTGTTTACTTCAGCATTTGTTTCGCCGTGATCGGCGCGGCGTTCCGAATGCCCCAGAATAACGGCTCCGGCACCCGCATCTTTCAGCATTTCGGCCGAGGTATCACCCGTATGCGCACCGGTTTCGTTCCAGTGGCAGTCCTGCCCACCGATAATGATGTCGCCGGAAACGGCAGCCATCGCTGAAACCAACGTTGCCGGAGGACAAATGATAACATCGCAATCCGCACCCGCACTACTGGCGTTCAGGGACTCAAGTTCAGCGATAGACGCCTTCAGGCCATTCATTTTCCAATTACCGGCGGCAACTTTACGACGCATATTCATACTCCTGTAGGGATTTGTTATTACATATCTGCAAATTTGATGGATTCGCCGCAGCCGCAAGCCTCGGTTACGTTCGGATTGTTGAACGAGAATCCGGCCTCCAACAACGAGACTTTGTAGTCAATTTCTGTTCCGAACAGGAACATCTGGGCCATCGGAGCAATCATGACGCGGGCGCCGTTGTATTCAATCACTTCGTCGTTAGGATCGACATCCTCGACGTAGTCCATTGTGTATTCCATGCCCGCGCAGCCACCTTTTTTGATGCCGATACGCAGGCCTTTTTTCTCACCGTCACCCATCAATGCCGAGATCTGCTTCGCGGCAGCGTCGGTCATTGTGAGAGCCTGTTTTCCCGGAATTCCAAACATCAGTTTTGCTCCTGCGCTGCCGGAACCATGCCTTCGATTTTTTCTGCCAAGTCAGCGGTCGATGCCTCAATCGCGGCAGTAATTTCAGAATAGTCAGCAACTTTTGCGCTCGGAATCGCGTCGATCTTGGTTTCCAGCGCAGCTATCGCCTCGTTTAGGTCCGACAACAGGCTTGCTTGCTCGGTTTTCATTGCGCTAATGGCTGATGCCAAATTTTCGTTGGCCTCCATTAACGCTTTGTTAGTCATATCTTGTTGTTCGGTTTGAACCGCCTGTTCGGCGCGGTATGACCGCACCACGCGATCATTGTTCAGGTAGATCAACCCACCTGCTACAATAGCGCCGACAATCGCCGAGACACTGACACGATAAACAAGGTTTTGAACAACACCTGCCATTACATGAAGCCCAATTCTAGACGTGCTTCATCGGACATCATGTCCATACCCCATTGAGGCTCCCACACCAGCTCCACGTTTACCGTATTAACACCGGCAATCGGTGTGATCGCATCCGCTACCCAGCCAGGCATTTCGCCAGCAACAGGGCAACCGGGGGCTGTTAGGGACATCTTAACTTCCACATGGGACTCGTCGTTGATGTCAATCGTATAGATCAGACCAAGATCGTATATGTTAACAGGCACTTCGGGGTCATGTACTGTGCGACAGGCCTCGACAATGCTGTCGTATAGAGGGTGGTCCGTCGTGGACGGTGCGATCATTGGTGTGCCC
>CALCGO010000263.1 GCA_937901055.1 uncultured Rhodobacterales bacterium | reverse complement strand
TGTCTCGCCTCAGGACATGATTGACATCTTAAAGGCTATTAAGGCCGCGGGGGCGCTTCATGCTGAATTTATCGTTCAGTAGATTGTGCGAAAGACGATACAAATCAACTGAATTTTGGGTTTTCAGCTAGGGGGCCGCGAATGTTCGAGTGCTCTGCTTCGATGTCCGATCTGCGCCAAACGACCTCAACGATGGCACCAGTTGGCCGCGCGAATTCCGGCGGCCCCGAGGGTGACGCGGAGCGCTTTCCCGGGACTTCGGAGCCATTTGCAAATGTCAGGCGTGCGCCGGACCTCTCCAAGAGGGTTTTCGCAATGAATAGCCCCAGCCCCATGCCTTCGTATTCCGGCCGAGCGGGCTGGGACTTTCGCTTTTCAGCCCGTTTGCGAACAAACGGGTCACCGATTTTGCCTATTAGGTCTGGCGGATACCCCAATCCGTCATCGCCAACGTGAATTCGCAACTCTTTCTCATCCCAATCAATGTCGACCCATACGCGCGCGGCTGCAAAATCCACGGCGTTTTGCACGAGATTGCGAAGGCCGTGAATAATCTCCGGCTGACGAGGAACTTCCGGCTGATCTGGAACGGGTTCGGTTGGCAATGCACCATCGATCCGAATCATGACCATCTTCCCGCGATCCATATGCGGCGCCGCGGCTTCTTCGATTACCGCAGAAATCGGGGCGTGGTGTAGGTGGGTATCGTCTTTACCCGATCGGCCCATATCGCGCAAAATATCGCGGCAGCGGTCGGCTTGAGCGCTAATCAGTTTTGCATCTTCGTAAAGATGAGGGCTTTCCTCCAGTTCATCGGCCAATTCTGTGGCTACTAACATTATGGTAGCTAACGGTGTTCCAAGCTCGTGAGCCGCAGCGGCTACGACACCGCCTAGTGCGGTCAACCGTTGCTCGCGGCCCAATGCGAGTTGAGTCGCCGTTAATGCTTCGGACATCGAGAACGTTTCTTCTGTTACGCGGTGTGCGTATGCAGCGAGGAAAACGCCGGATGTGACCAGAGCCGCCCATGTGCCGTAAATTAGCAGGTTCGGCAATTGTATCAGTTCGCCGGACAATGTGGTTAACGGTATATAAAACACCACCAAAAGCGATATGAGGGACACAAACACCAGGCCGATGATGACGGTTGCGCGTAACGTTAATGCTGCCGCCGAAATCGTAACGGGTGCCAACATCAGAAAGACGAAAGGGTTTGATAGGCCGCCGGTTAAAGACACAAGAAATGCGAGTTGAAAGAGATCAAACATCAATGTCAGTATCGCATTCCTTTCCGACAAGCGGTTGTTGGCGGGGAAAATGACTGTTGTGACAATATTGAATGCGACAGAAACACCTAACGCGCTCGCGCATAGGTCTAGCCTTAGGTCAATCTCGAGAAATCGTGTGGCGATAGCTATAGCGCCTAGCTGTCCCGCGATGGCGAGCCAGCGCAAAAGTATGAGTGTGCGCAAACGAAGCCATTTGCTGCGTGCGGTGCTGCTGAAAAGCTTTAGCGGTGCGTCGAACATTGTGCATGGTTATCAGGCAGAACTTGTGCATCCAATAGAAAATGCGAATGCGGCATTTTGGGTGTTGAATATTGAGTGGAATACACCGATTTATATGCCACACACATAAAGGGATTATTTATATGTCACGGCTTGTCGCAATTGTTGCAGTATTAGTGGTGTTATCGGGTCTGGGAACTGGCCTGTTTTTCGCGTTACGTCCCGCTCCTGCGGATCAGTTCGCAGAGTGCCGAACGACAGCGGTTGCTGGTGGAAGCGCCGCAATCGGCGGGCCGTTTGAGTTAACTGACCATACTGGGTTGCGGGTAACTGAGGCCGATGTGATCGACGGTCCGACCCTAATGTATTTTGGATATACCTTTTGCCCGGACGTTTGCCCATTGGATACCTATCGCAATGCGGAGGCTGTGGCCCTTCTCGACGAACGTGGAGTCGATGTGAAGCCGGTTATGGTTACCATTGATCCCACACGTGACACGCCCGAATCGATGGCGGCGTTCGTTGGCTATTTACATGAGGATATGGTCGGCCTGACCGGCACCACCGAGGAAATTGCGGCCGCAATCAAGGCATATCGGGTGTATGCCGCCAAGAACGGAGAGGGCGAGAACTATCTGATGGACCACTCGACTTGGACGTACCTGATGGCTCCTGAGCATGGATTTCTTGAATTTTTTGATCGTGACATCACCCCCGAAGACATGGCCAATCAGGTTGCTTGCTTTGTCGACAAACTATAACATCTGGACTTAAAGTCGCAGTTCGATTATATATAAGGAAAATCGAATATAAGAAGGGGAACGACTATGGCGGAAAGCACGCTGCAAGAGATCGGTGAAGACAATTCACTGCTACTTCTAGACGATGACGAACCGTTTCTTCGCCGTCTAGCGCGCGCAATGGAAAAGCGCGGGTTTAACGTGACAGCAGCCCAGAGCATTGCTGAGGGTAAAGGTGCGGTTGCGAACAAACCGGCAGCATATGCAGTGGTTGATTTGCGTCTTGAGGATGGAAACGGTCTTGATGTCGTTGAAATGCTTCGCGAAAAACGCCCGGATGCGCGGATTGTTGTTCTTACAGGATACGGCGCGATTGCAACGGCTGTTGCTGCTGTGAAAATTGGTGCCACAGATTATTTGTCCAAACCAGCGGATGCCAACGATATTACAAATGCGTTGCTGGCGCGGCCTGAAAACAAACCCCCACCCCCAGAAAATCCGATGTCGGCAGATCGAGTGCGCTGGGAGCATATCCAACGCGTGTTTGAACTTTGCGACCGCAATGTTTCGGAAACAGCACGTCGGTTGAATATGCATCGCCGGACATTGCAGCGGATTTTGGCAAAACGCAGCCCGCGATAGGCTCGTGATGCCTCTGTAATTCTGTGGCCATAAGTACGTGACCTACTCAATCGACGCGACAATTTTGCTCACACAAAAAAAATGTGTTAGCGTTTTTTCACTGCGGAA
>CALCGO010000262.1 GCA_937901055.1 uncultured Rhodobacterales bacterium | reverse complement strand
TGTGCGGAAAACGCAGCCCGAAGGCGGGTTGATGGCCGATGGCAAATCGCCCTTGATAAGGATCAGTTCTTTGTTCTTCTCGATCAAAGGATCGGGGATCGGAACAGCCGAAATCAGCGCCTGTGTATAGGGATGGCGAGGGTGATCGTATAGATCAGCACTGTCAGATATCTCGACCATATTCCCCAAATAAAGCACCATGATCCGCGTGCTGATGTGCTTCACCACGGACAAATCATGCGCGATGAAAATCAGCGCAAGGCCCATTTCTTCTTGTAACTCTTTCAGCAGATTTACCACCTGCGCCTGAATGGAAACATCCAGCGCCGACACAGGCTCGTCGCAGATAATCAGCTTGGGTTTCAAGATCAAAGCACGCGCGATTCCAATACGTTGGCACTGCCCACCCGAAAATTCATGCGGGTAACGGTTCACCAAATTTGGCAGCAACCCAACCTTGACCATGACTTCCTCGACCATCTCTTTAATCTCGGTCTTGGGCGTTTTGGGGTAGTGCGTTTTGACAGGCTCGGCGATGATTTCACCGATGTTCATACGTGGATCGAGGCTCGCGAGTGGATCTTGGAAGATCATCTGCACTTCTTGACGATGCGAGCGCATTTCCTTGTGGTCCAGTTCCATAAGATCTTTACCAAACCACAGAACCTTACCGGAATCCGCCGGAATAAGACGGATAACGCCGCGCGCCAACGTGGATTTACCACAGCCGGACTCGCCAACAATCCCCAGTGTTTCACCAGCTTTTAGGTCAAAACTAATGCCGTCGACAGCTTTGAGAACAAGTGGTTTCGTCCAAGGCATCGCACCTTGCGGAGTCACCTTGAAATAGACTTTCAGATCCTCGACCTGCATGATTGTTTCGTTGCTCATACCAAGTCCTCCGTTGCGACATTGCAGGCGCGCAGGTGACCATCGCCACCGCCCGTGTGCACCAGTTCGGGCATCGTCGACAGGCATTTATCAATCGCGAAACGACACCGCGGTGTGAACGGGCAGCCCTTTGGCATGTTCATCATGTTGGGCGGATTTCCCGGGATCGTCACCAGCGCGTCCAGCTCGGAATCAACACGAGGAACCGCGCTCATCAAACCTTGGGTGTAGGGGTGCGTGGGGGCAGCGTAGACGTGTTCTGTTGTCCCGATCTCCATCACTTGGCCGCCATACATCACAAGCGTGTCGTCGCTGTTACCGGCCACTACGCCAAGGTCATGGGTGATAAGAATAATGGCTGTTCCGAAGTCTTTTTGCACCTCGGCCAGCAGGCGCATAATCTGGGCCTGAACGGTAACATCCAGCGCGGTTGTCGGTTCATCGGCGATCAGCAGTTTTGGCTGACAAAGAAGCGACATCGCAATCATAACACGTTGACGCATTCCGCCCGAAAATTCATGCGGATACATGCGGACACGGTTTTTCGCCTCGGGAATTTTCACGGCATCCAACATGCGAACGGACTGGTTTATTGCCTCGGATTTCGAGATGCCATTGTGATGCACGAGAACCTCTGCCATCTGATCCGAAATCCGCATAAATGGATTAAGGCTGGTCATTGGATCCTGAAAAATCATCGCCATTTTTTGTGCACGAATAGCGTTCAAGGCGGCGCCCGTTAGGCCAAGGATTTCTTCACCCTCGAATTTGACACTGCCAGTTGCTTTGCCGTTCGCGGCCAACAATCCCATCATCGCGAATACGGTTTGGCTTTTGCCTGAACCGGACTCGCCAACGATGGCCAGTGTTTTGCCTTCTTCAACGTTGAAACTAACGTTGTTTACGGCGCGAACTTGACCGTCGGGCGTCGTGAATTCAACGCTGAGGTCTTTTACTTCGATTAAGCTCATGTGCGACTACCTATCTTTCGGGTCGAGCGCGTCACGCAGACCATCGCCAATGAAATAGAAACAGAAAAGGCTGACAACAAAGAACGCCAACGGGAATAGCAACTGCCATTCGGTGTCATAGCGGATAGTGCCTGCACCCTCGGAAATTAGCGCTCCCAGCTGGTGTTGGGTTCTTGCAC
>CALCGO010000261.1 GCA_937901055.1 uncultured Rhodobacterales bacterium | reverse complement strand
GATCGACTTGCGCGTATAAAGCGCCCCCGTCGAAACCACGTTCAACACCGATCCCCGCCCCCGCGACAGCATCCCCGGTAACACCGCATGGGTCATATTCATTGTGCCCATCGTGTTGGTGTCCATCACGGCCTTGATGTCGTCTGGCGCGTAGGCGTCAAAATCCCCCTCAAGCCAAATTCCGGCGTTGTTCACCAACCCCCACAGTGGGCCGTGATCCTGCTCAACCTGCAAGCAAACCCGCTTGATTGCAGCCGCGTCCGCCACATCCAGCGTATACCCGACGACGCCCTTTTCGGCGGCCAAAGCCTTCACCTTATCTGCATTCCGCGCCGTCAAAATCGGCGTGTAGCCCGCCTTTGACAGCCGGTTGATCAAAGCCAACCCTATGCCGCTGGTTGCACCCGTCACCAATACCGTTTTGTTTTCCATGCTCGAATCCCCTTCACCGCACGGAACCACATATTGCTGGGTATGTGTATCCATAACCGTCAAAAAGCTTACGCCTTATATGATTGACGCAATTCACGGTTTTGCGTAATAAGCCACCTGTGGCGCTTTGTAAGACTGGATTGCGGGCCACGTTAAATATTCCGCTAAAGAGGTCGAGGCCCAAAAAGCCCCGATCAGGGTTTAATGTAAAGGGCCGGGGATTCCGGAAAAAATTATGACAGATACATGGAAAACACGCACTAAGCTTGTGCATGAAGGCACGCGACGCAGCCAGTATGGCGAGGTCTCGGAAGCGATCTTTATGACCCAAGGCTACGTCTATCCCAGCGCCGAGGCTGCCGAGGCACGCTTCATTGATCGTGGCGACGACGAATACATATATTCGCGCTATGCCAATCCAACCGTGTCAATGTTCGAAGACCGGATCGCCGCGCTGGAAGGTGCCGAAGATGCTTTCGCAACGGCTACAGGCATGGCTGCCGTCAACGGTGCGCTGTTCAGCCAGCTGAAATCCGGTGACCACGTGGTATCCGCCAAAGCGCTGTTCGGGTCCTGCCTGTTCATCCTTGAAAACTTGTTGCCAAGTTTCGGCGTAGAAGTAACCTTCGTTGAAGGCACAGACCTCGCGGCATGGAAATCCGCCATGCGCCCGAACACCAAACTGACGTTCGTCGAGGCGATCTCAAACCCGACGCTGGAAGTCGTGGATATCTCCGGCATTGCCGAGATCACCCATACCGCTGGCGCGGTGCTGGTCGTAGACAACGTCTTCGCCACCCCGATTTTCCAAAGAACACTGGCGTTGGGCGCCGACATCGTCGTTTATTCCGCCACCAAACACATCGACGGACAGGGGCGGTGCCTTGGCGGCGTCGTTCTGGGAACCAAAGAGTTCATTCGCGGCGATTTCGAGACATACCTCAAACATACCGGCGGCGCGCTAAGTCCGTTTAACGCGTGGGTAATGCTGAAAGGCCTGGAAACGCTAAGCCTGCGCTGTAACGCCCAAGCCGAAACCGCCCTGACGATTGCGAAAGCCCTCGAAGGGCATGCGGCCCTGAACAACACCATTTTCCCGGGGCTGGAAAGCCATCCGCAATATGCGCTGGCCTCCAAACAGATGTCGGCTGGCGGTACAGTAATTGCGCTTGATATCAAAGGAGGGCAGGCGGCGACGTTCAAGTTCCTCAACGCTTTGAACATCATTCTTTTGTCGAACAATCTGGGTGACGCAAAAAGCTTGGTGACGCATCCGGCGACAACTACGCACCAACGCCTTTCGCCCGAAATGCGGGCGGATCTGGGGATTACGGACGGTTTAGTGCGAATCTCCGTCGGATTAGAGGACGCAGGCGATCTGCTTGGCGATATTCTGCAAGCCTTGGGTGAAATCACCTAAATCAACCTAAAGGATAATGATTGCCGATCAAGTCTCCCGTGTTAACCCTTTGTTAACAATTTCCTGAAAAGGTAAAATTTGTGTTAACAGTGGGGGTCGGTCTGGCAAATGACTTGTAATTGGAGCGATTCCCCCCAAGTCTGGTTTGATAGGAGAGATGCGACGTGAATGTTTATGACCCGGAAATAAAATCCAAGGATGTTTCGACTGTGGTAGAGCGCCCCTCTCGTCAAGAAGCCGAAGAAGCTGTGCGCACGTTGCTGCGCTGGGCTGGTGACGATCCTGACCGTGAAGGCCTGCTGGATACGCCAAAACGCGTGACCAAAGCCTATAGCGAATGGTTCCGTGGGTACGGCGAAGACCCTGTTGCCATGCTTCAACGCACCTTTGGTGAGACAGAAGGTTATAACGAAATGGTTGTCCTGCGCGACATCCGTTACGAATCTTATTGCGAACACCACATGGCCCCGATCATCGGCGTGGCCCACATCGGCTATATCCCGACGGAACGTGTGGTTGGCATCTCCAAACTCGCCCGCGTTGTCGAGGCTTTCGCCAAACGGCTTCAGGTTCAGGAAAAGATGACGGCCCAGATCGCCAACGCGTTATTCGACACGCTCGAACCCAAAGGCGTAGCCGTTGTGATCGAGGGTGAGCACCACTGCATGTCCACACGCGGTGTCCATAAGCCGGGTGTCACGATGGTAACCTCCAGCATGCTGGGCGATTTTCGCGAAGACAAAGAGCTTCGTAAAGAATTCCTTGCGACAATCGGCAACCCGACAAACCGGGGCAGCTAAACCAATAACCGGCAGGGCGACCTTGCCGGTTTTCCTTTGTCTATTTACATGCATTATACATATAATGTAGAATGCATGCATGAAAATTATACCCGAGAAACAATTACAGTATTGGATCAACCGATTAGGCTTCGTGCTGCGCCGTGACCTACAAGGCCGTTTCCGCGCCGCGGGCATCAAAATGGGGGCCGAAGAATGGGCCGTTCTTTTGCTGCTGTGGGAAGAAGACAACCAAACCCCCGGCGCATTGGCCCACCGCTCGGTCAAGGACCAGACCACGCTGACGCGCTTGTTGGACGGTATGGAACGTAAAGGAATGGTTAACCGAACTCGCGACGCCGCCGACCGCCGCCGCGTTCGTGTGAACCTGACCGCCAAAGGGCAGGGGATGCAGGCCACGCTGGTGCCAATTGCCGCCGGATTGATCGAACAAAGCCAGCGCGGCATCAGCGTTGAGGATTTGCAAACCACACGCCGCGTTTTGCGACAAATGACGACGAACATGCTAACCGAAGGAGATTGAAAATGACCGAGTATAATTATGGCAGCTTTTCCGCAGGGCACTACACGCTAGACAATTTCCAAGGGCCAGCGGCGGGGCGCAGAGCCCAAGACTTTCCTATGAAAACCACCGACGGTGGGCAACACCAACTGCTCGATTTTGACGGGGATTTTCTGGTGTTGGAAATTGGGTCTATCACTTGTCCCCTCTATCAAAGCCGTCGCCCAAAGATGAAAACCTTAACTGAAGAATACCCCGACACCAGTTTCACCATCATGTACGTCCGCGAGGCACACCCCGGCGTTACCCGCCCCAAACACAACGACATCGAGGGCAAGCTATCAAACGCCTGTGCCTTGCAATTCGAGGATGGTGAGGGTCGTACAATCCTGATTGACGATCTAGACGGTCACGCCCATGTCGCCTATGGCAGCTTCCCGAATGCGGTATTCATCATCAACAAAAACCACTGCGTTGTGTACTATTCGGACTGGAACAACCCGACCGCAACGGGCCGTGCCTTGGCTAATCTTAAGGCCGGCAAACCGGCGTCGGGAATGGGTATATTTCTGCCAGCAATCCCGTCAGTAGGCTTTGCTACGTTGAAAAACGCGGGCAAAGGAGCGGGCAGTGATTTCTTGCGGAGTTTCCCGAATTTGGTTTGGGAGAACCTGATAAAACGCAACCTGCGTTTGCTGTTGCGTCGACCGCAGCCGATATTGCCCGATATGAATTGCTAACTTGACAGTTTGACCCCCACAGGCCAAGCCTTGCGCTATGATCGATCTAAGACCAGTCGGATATATTATTGGCCTTTTGGTCGGTGTGTTGGGCCTAACAATGTTAGTCCCCTTCGCTGTCGATTTCCTGTACGGCAACCCTGATGCCGGAAATTTCGCCCTAAGCGCTATGATCACGGTCGTGGCGGGCGCGTTGATGGCGCTGGCCACCGCGAACGCCTCGCTTAAGGCGTTAACCATTCAACAGACGTTCCTGTTAACCACGTTAAGCTGGCTGGTGTTGCCCATCTTCGGCGCGCTTCCCTTCTGGTTAGGCGAACCCAACGCGACCTACACGGATGCCTTTTTCGAGGCTATGTCCGGCCTGACAACAACCGGCTCCACCGTATTCACAGAGCTACACACATTGCCCGAAGGCACGCTTTTGTGGCGCGGCTTAATGCAATGGTTCGGCGGCGTCGGTATCATCGTTGTCGCCATGGCCTTCCTGCCCACGCTAAAAGTTGGTGGTATGCAGATTTTCCGATCCGAAGGGTTTGATACCATCGGCAAAGTCCTGCCGCGCGCGGCAGAAATTGCCACCTCCATATCCATCGTTTACCTCGTGTTAACCGTCACCTGCATCGCGTCCTATGCGGCGGTTGGCATGGATTTGTTTGACGCCATCGTGCACGCCCTTACCACGGTCGCCACGGGCGGGTTCTCGAATTACGACGACTCTTTCGCAGGGTTCAGCGATGCGACGGAATATGTGTCCACCGCCTTCATGATCCTCGCCAGCTTACCGTTCATCCGCTATGTGCAAATGCTGAACGGCAGCGCCAAACCGTTGTTCAAGGATTCCCAAGTGTGGGCCTTCTTCGGCTTCTGGGCCATTCTGGTCGTCAGCATGGCCGCCTACCGTTATTTCAACGCAGGTGGCGAATTTGTGGGAACGTTCCGCCAGACATTGTTCAACGTAACATCCATCCTGACCGGCACAGGATACGCCAGCGCTGATTATGGCATCTGGGGGGCATTCCCCGTGACCATGTTCTTCCTGATGGGGTTGGTCGGCGGCTGCGCTGGGTCGACCTGTTGTTCCATCAAGATATTCCGATTCCAATTACTTGCCGCGGCTGTTCGCAGCCAAATCCAGAAAATCCACAGCCCAAACGGGGTCTTCACACCGCGCTATCAAGGCCGTCGTGTTGGCGAAGACATTATGAGTTCGGTCACGGCATTTTTCGTGGCCTTCATGCTGACACTCGCGACGTTGGCAATCATGCTTGGCCTGCTAGGATTGGACGCGGTAACCGCAATTTCTGGTGCCGCCACCGCTTTGGCCAACGTTGGTCCCGGACTTGGCGATCAAATCGGACCGTCCGGTAATTTTGCGACGTTGCCGG
>CALCGO010000260.1 GCA_937901055.1 uncultured Rhodobacterales bacterium | reverse complement strand
CACGGTCTTGGCATCGCGGTCAATCGTGGTGACATGCACGCCAAGGCGCAATGTTATATTTTGATCGGCGTAGAAAGCTTCGGGACGTAAGAATAGGCGCCCCACTTCCATCTCGCCCAGCATGTATTTCTTTGAAAGCGGTGGGCGTTGGTATGGCGGCACAGGTTCCCCGCCGATCAAAGTGATGTCACCGGCGCACCCGAGGGCGCGCAGTTTTACGACCAGTGAAGACCCCGCCTGACCCGCGCCAATAACGATAATTCCAGACATAGCTACTCCGCCAGTTGATCCATTTTTCGTGCCATTTTCACGTCACGCATTGATAATCCGTCTACGTCGTGGCTGGTTAGCAGGACATCTACGGTGCGGTAAACGTTAAACCACTCGGGGTGGTGGTTCATTTTTTCGGACCAAATGGCGATTTGAGACATCCAGCCGAAAGCGTCGACGAAATTTTTGAACTCAAAGGTTTTGGTCAAGGCGTCGCGGTCGCTTTGTAACACCCAGCCAGCGGATTGGAGTTCGGGCAGGAATTCCGCCCGTTCAGCTTTTGTTAATGGTGGTGAAAGCATCGTTAATCCCCTGATTTCTTGAATGGTCCGATTGCGGCGAGGAATTCAATATCCTCGTCAACAGCCGCGCGTTCATCCGTTAAGAATTGGTTAACGGCGCGTTCGAACCCCTCATCTCCGATCCAGTGTAGGGAATAAACAGGGCTGGGCATATAGCCGCGTGCAAGTTTGTGTTCCCCTTGGGCGCCCGCCTCAACCCGCGCGAGGCGGTGGGCAATGGCGTAGTCGATGGCTTGATAATAGCAGAGTTCGAAGTGCAAATACGGGTGATCTTCGGCGCATCCCCAGTAACGGCCAAACAGGGTTTCGCCGCCGATGAAATTCAGCGCGCCTGCGATGTAGTGGCCGTCACGCTTCGCCAAAACCAGCAAGATATCATCCCGAAGGGTCTGTTGGGCAATGTTGAAGAATTCGCGGGTCAGGTAAGGCGTGCCCCATTTGCGTGCGCCTGTGTCTTGGTAAAACTGCCAGAAGGCATCCCAATGTTCGGGTTGGATTTGATCGCCGGTTAGCTGGATGATCTCTCCACCAAATTCCTGTGCTAATCGGCGTTCTTTGCGGATCATTTTGCGTTTACGACTGGAGAGCTTGGCGAGGAATGCGTCGAAATTCGCGTACCCGTCGTTTTCCCAGTGAAATTGTTGGCCGGTGCGTTGCATCAGGCCATATTTTGGGCCGTGGGTGTATTCCGCTTCTGTGCAAAAGGTGATGTGGAACGACGAAACGTGGTTTTCTTCAGCAATCTGCATCGCCGAGGTCAGCAACGCGCCGCTGGCGAGTTCCGAGTGTTCGGATTTGGCCAGCAACCGACGGCCAGTTGCGGGGGTGAAGGGCACAGCGCATTGAAGTTTCGGGTAGTATCGGCCACCTGCGCGTTCATATGCCCCTGCCCATGCGTGGTCGAAAACGTATTCACCTTGGGAATGGCCTTTGGCGTAAAGCGGCATAAGGCCGATGATTTCGCCCTCTAATCGCGCAACCAAGTGGCGGGGTGCCCAGCCTGTTCCATCGCCAACAGACCCGCTTTCTTCCAGAGCTAGCAAAAACCGATGCGTTGTGAATGGGTCTTGCCCATCGGTGCAGGCGTCCCAATCGGTCGCAGGGATTGTAGAGATGTCGCCGATCACGCTTACTTCGATTTGCGGGGATTCCGGCATTATTCGTCCAGCATTTCGCGCAATGCATAGATCAGTGCGAGGGCGTCGCGGGCGGTTAGTTCATCGGGGTGAATGTCCCGCAAACGGTCTTCGATTTCGGACGGTTTCGTTGGCCGTGCAATGGGCGCGGCAGTTGCACTGAACAGCGGTAGGTCGTCGATAAGGGTTTCAGCCTTGCCGCCCCCGTCGCGGTCTTTTTGCTCCAATGCATCCAACACCGTTCGGGCGCGTTCGATCACGGCGGGTGGTAGGCCTGCGAGTTTGGCGACTTGTACGCCGTAGGACCGGTCCGCAGCACCTTCGCGCACTTCGTGGAGGAAGATAACGTCGCCTTCCCATTCGCGTACGGCAACGGTGGCGTTCTTAAGGCCGGATAGTTTGGCTGTTAGCGCGGAAAGCTCGTGATAATGTGTCGCGAACAGTGTGCGGCAATGGTTAACATCATGGAGGTGTTCCAGCGTTGCCCATGCGATGGACAGGCCATCATATGTGGCCGTTCCGCGCCCGATTTCATCAAGGATTACCAGTGCGCGATCGCCTGCCTGATTAAGAATAGCGGCGGTTTCCACCATTTCGACCATGAAAGTTGACCGCCCTCGGGCAAGATCATCAGCTGCGCCAACACGGGAAAACAACTGATCAACTACACCAATATGCGCAGACGTGGCGGGAACATATGCGCCCATCTGCGCCAGCAAAGCGATCAGCGCATTTTGGCGTAAGAAGGTCGATTTACCAGCCATGTTCGGGCCAGTCAGCAACCAAACGGGGCGATTGGTGTCTTCGCCAGCGGTCAGGTCACAATCGTTGGCCACAAAGGATTCGCCCGAACGACGAAGCGCTTGTTCGACAACCGGATGGCGCCCGCCTTCAATGACAAATGCCCGTGAAGCGTCCATTTGCGGTCTCACCCAGTTTTCACCGACTGCGATATCGGCAAGGGCTGCTGACAGGTCGGTTTCAGCCAGTGCCTTTGCGGCTTGGGCGATTTGGGCGGCTTGGTCCATGATGGCGGCGCGTAAGACCCCAAAGACGCTTTTCTCGATCTCCAACGCCCGCCCACCTGCGTTCAGGATTTTGGTTTCCATTTCGGAAAGCGGCACCGTGGTGAAACGCACTTGGTTGGCCGTGGTTTGGCGGTGGATGAAGGTTTCGGACAACGGTTCCGCGAGCATCTTATCGGCATGGCTGGCAGGGGTTTCGACAAAATAGCCCAGCACGTTGTTATGCTTGATCTTGATCGAGGTGATGCCCGTTAGTGTCGCGTACTCAGCCTGCATTGCTGCAATAACGCTGCGGCCTTCGTCGCGTAATTTGCGGGCTTCGTCGAGTTCCTCGTTAAATTCAGCGGCGACGAAACCCCCGTCGCGAGCCAGCAATGGTGGTTCGGCAATCAAGGCATTGTCCAATAATTCGACCAGTTCGTCGTGGCCGGTCATATCTTCCGACGCCCGCAGCAACACTTCTGGCAAACCTCCCGCCAGCGATGCTGATAACGCCCCGGCTTGCGCAAGACCGCTGCGTAGTGCGGCGATGTCGCGGGGGCCTCCGCGGTCTAGCGCTAGGCGCGATAGGGCGCGTTCCATGTCGGGGGCTTGGCGCAAGGTTTCGCGGGTGTCTTCGGCCAAGGCTCGGTTGTCGACGAAGTGTTGTACGGCATCGTGGCGGGCGTTGATTGTACCCAGATCGGTCGATGGGCTGGTTAGTCGGGTTGTTAGCAACCGTGCGCCACCACCCATAACTGTCCGATCAACTGTTGCCAGCAGCGAGCCGCCGCGTTCGCCTGAAAGGTTGCGGGATAGTTCGAGGTTGCGGCGCGTTGCGGCGTCGATCTGAACCGTGCCACCTTGGCTTTCTTTGATCGGTGGGCGCAGCAGTGGTAGTTTTCCGCGTTGGGTTATGTCGAGGTAGTCAACAATTGCCCCCATCGCGGCGATTTCGGAGCGCTCGAAATTTCCGAAGGCGTCGAGGGATTTTATTTTGAACAGGTCCGTCAAGCGACCTTCGGCGGCGGTGGAATCGAAACTCGCGGCGGATAGCGGGGTTAAGGCAGCACCGGATTCCTCGATCGTTTCGCGCAATGTTTCGGCGATAGATTCGGCGGTCAGCACTTCACGTGCGGCAAGGCGGGCGAGCGTTGGGCCAAGCGTTACGCGTGTAACTGGTGCAACGTGAAAATCGCCGGTGGATACATCCACCCAGCTTATCGCCATTTCGCCGCGCACATCCGCAATGGCGGCGAGGTAATTGTGCGCACGCGCGTCCAGCAGCGAATCTTCGGTCAAGGTTCCGGGGGTGACCAGCCTTGTGACATCACGTTTGACGATTGCCTTATAGCCACGCTTTTTGGCCTCGGCAGGACTTTCCATTTGTTCGGTCACCGCGACGCGAAAACCCTTACGGATTAAAGTCAGCAAGTATCCTTCGGCGGCATGATGCGGGACGCCACACATGGCGATGTCCTTGCCTTCATGTTTGCCACGCTTGGTTAATGCGATGTCCAGCGCGGCAGCGGCGGCCACAGCGTCATCAAAAAACATCTCGTAGAAATCGCCCATGCGGTAGAATAACAGGGCGTCGGGGTACCGTACTTTGATCTCCAGATACTGCGCCATCATGGGCGTAACCGTGTTGTCTTTTGCAGCCATGTGCGTTGCAGCCCTCAAGCGTTGATGGTTCGGGATTTCTAACACGCCAATACGGATTGTGGAACCACTTGCGAAGAGGTGATTGACGCATTACTTTAGAATCATTCCAAAGAGGTGCCCCATGCTACAATCATTCACGAACCGTCGTAATTTCAAAGACCTGTCTGAGGCCGAAGTGCTTGCGCTGGCGATCTCGTCCGAGGAGGACGATGCACGGATTTACGCGACATATGCGCATGAATTGCGGGATGAATATCCGTCGACCGCCGCAGTTTTTGACGAGATGGCGTTGGAAGAAAATGAGCATCGCAAGATGCTGATTGATGCGTTCACCACCCGTTTCGGGGATGTGATCCCGTTAATCAGGCGTGAACACGTCGCGGGGTATTATAACCGCAGCCCCGTTTGGTTAGTACAAAACCTTGGCTTGGAACGCATCCGCGAAGAAGCGCAGAAGATGGAGCGTGATGCGCAGAATTTTTACCTGACCGCCGCGAGCCGATCTTCTGATCCAGCTACGCGCAAACTGTTGGGGGATTTGGCCGAAGCCGAAGGACAACACGAACAATCCGCGGCCCGTATGTCTGTCGATCTGGAATCGGAAGAAGGTGATGCCGAAAAAGCCACCGCGCATCGCCAGTTTGTGCTGACGTGGGTGCAGCCGGGCTTGGCGGGATTGATGGATGGCTCGGTTTCTACACTTGCGCCGATATTTGCCACAGCGTTTGCAACACAGGATCCGAAGACGACTTTGTTGGTTGGTTTGGCGGCTTCTATCGGGGCGGGAATCTCGATGGGGTTTACCGAGGCCGCGCACGATGACGGGGTGATTTCGGGTCGAGGTGCGCCGTGGAAACGCGGTTTGGCATCAGGGATCATGACGACGTTGGGTGGGTTGGGGCACGCGTTGCCGTATCTGATCGCGGATTTCTGGACCGCGACATTTATCGCTTTCTTTGTCGTATTTGTGGAACTCTGGGCGATTGCTTGGATTCAAAACCGGTATATGGAAACGTCATTCGGAAAGGCGATTTTTCAAGTCGTTCTTGGGGGCGGGCTGGTGCTAGCGGTTGGGATTCTTATTGGTGGCGGGTAGGTTGTAGTCGACCCTAACTCTGCGTAAGGTTTGCTTAACTTGTCTTAAGCCCGAAAGCAGAAATATGTCCGATAACACCAAAGTCACCGACGAAGAGGCGCTGGCCTATCACCTTGAGCCCACGCCCGGCAAAATAGAGATTAACGCTTCTACCGCGATGGCAACGCAGCGGGATTTGTCGTTGGCCTATTCGCCCGGTGTTGC
>CALCGO010000259.1 GCA_937901055.1 uncultured Rhodobacterales bacterium | reverse complement strand
CTGCTGCATCCACACCCAAGGTAAATAACCCCTTTTTACCACCACGGGCGGATATGAAAGAACCCAAGTTGGTATCACCGCCGTCCACGCCATTATTTCCAGCCGAAGGCAATGAACCGCCTGCACCAACAGTCGCAGATTCAGTTGCGCCAAGTCTGGACAACGGGAGTGTGACTTCAGCGAATGCACCACCTCCACCGCCCGAACCTGCCGTACCGGAATTACCTCTACCGCCAGACGCACCGCCGCCCCAAACACGAATACGCGCCCAAGAACCTTCGGCAGGTTTAGTCCATGTGCCGGATGATGTGAATGTTTGTGTGTCAAGAACTGCGTCGATGCCACCTACCGACTCTTGGAAAGTAGGTTCCGCCCCATCGCCAGTGGAGGTTAAGACATAATCAGTCGTGCTGCCAACCGCGAGCATCTTTAGATACTCAAGCCGCGTAATGCTTTTAGTCACGCCGGTTGATGCGTCAAAAACAACAAGCTGATCTGCGTCAGTGACCTCGGTAGCCGTTAAGGCGGATAGTCCATCTATTTTACTGTCAGCCATTCTTCACTCCTATGTAAACACAGCGGAATTAGTTTCCCGCAAAATCATGTTCACCTGTAAATCCATTTCCGATGTTAGCCCAAAACGCCAGTCAACGCACTCGAAAACTTTTGACGACCACCCCGCGCGGGTGTTGTTCATCATTATTGTGTCGCCTACATTAACGTCCAACGCCCGCAACCCGAACGCCGATGTGACCGTTAACTGTTCGCGGTTGCGCTTCAAGGCAATGGTCGCTATCCGCTGCGCCATCACGTCGGTGTCCGTGAATATCAAAGGCAGATCCGTCGCGGTTTCAACGCCGCCGTCCTCTGTGACATACGCCGCGTCCGTCACTTCGGTGTAATCCGTTTCCTGATAGCCGGTTGCAGAACCGCGATAAATGCCGCGCACGATGTTGTAATTGTCGCGCCGTGAATGCCGCGTTGAAGATTGCAGGTTGCCGCGCAAGTCGTCCTCGTCAAACGTAAGTGTTGGCGTGATGTACGCCGCAGCACGGCAAGCCCACCGCCCCTGCCAATACCAGAACATGCCGCCCATCGCTGATAGTAGAACAAGGACGATATTTTCCGGCGCAGCGTCCAGCAAGAAAGCGCCGTTTAACGTGTAGCGGTCAGCCCCAGACACATCTTCTTCGCATATGTCCGCCGCTGTTTCAAAAAACGTGTCGTTAATTTCTGCGCTTGTTTCGCTCAACCCGTAGTCAGACGTTAGGTAATCGCGCAAGCACAGCGCGGGGTTGTCGCTCCAAGCCGTTGTTGCCGTGCGGGAATCGTAAACTTTCTTACCCTTAACAATCGCCGTAACGGTCGGAACACCCTGCGGGAAAGCCGTGGCGTTGTAATCAAACCGTGCGTACAGATACGCTACGCCTTTCGCTTGGTGCGCTGTGGTCCACTCCGTAACGTCAGAAACCAAGTCAGCGTCAGCTGCTTGTGTGGACGTGCCTAGCAGTTGTTTAATACGAACATAGCCAACGTACTGCGCCGGGGCAGTTACATTGCCGGAACCGTCCAGCGTTACAGCCTCGTCGTTTAGGTAGATGGTCGTGTAGCTATCGATTTCGTGGCCAGCTACAGCAATGCAGCGGTGCAAGTACCGATCACCAGTGCCTGACGTCGCTTGGTAAAAGATAGCGCCGCCGACTTTGGTTTCGCCATAGATAACGGAGTGAGCAAGGATTGGGCCAAGCGCATTGACAGCATACCCGCGCGATACGTTGTTTGGCTTTGGTGTTAAGGCGTTAAGCGCATACCCAAGGGCTGCACGAACGGCTATGGACGCAAGGATTGCACCTGCACCTGAAAAACCCAAGAAAGAAAACGCGGCAATACCGCCTGCCGAAAACACAGCCGACGCGGTAGCGGCAACAGCCAAGGATATAGGATCAGCCGCAGCGGGCAGCGGACCCATAACGAAGGCCGTCAGAAACGTGGTTGTTAAAAGTATGCGTTTCATTCCACCGTCCAATAAATATCGTCAACTTCCGGCGCGGACTTCATCACGCCCTGCTCGGACATTAACGCAAGATTGCCATTTATACATACACCAAAAGCGTAACCTAAAACAGCCCCGACAACAGGTCGCGCAACAAGGTCGCCGTGCTTAGGGTGCAATGTATGGCTTCTATTAAAACGTGCATCAATCGCCTCCACTATGTTGTTGAACCCGCTGTTGCGCTTAAACCGTTCATATCTAAGCAGCGCAGCC
>CALCGO010000258.1 GCA_937901055.1 uncultured Rhodobacterales bacterium | reverse complement strand
AACCAGACTGAACAATTCGTCGGCGCTATTCTTAACTAAGTCAACAAACCGCTCGCCCACCTCGCCATGGCGCGCAACCATCGCGACTGGCTCCACTGCTGCGAGGGTTGGAATTACCTGTCCGTTATTGCGCCCCGATCCACCGAACCCGATTGTCTTGGCTTCGGTCACAGTCACAGATTTTCCGCGCTGGGCAAGATGCAAAGCGGCGCTAAGGCCGGTCAGGCCTCCGCCAATAATAACGACCTCGGCAAAGGTATCTTCACGCAAACTATCCGCTGTCGAACGGTTGGCAGTTTCTTCCCAAATGGAACCATGGGGTTTATTGGATTTCATAGTCATAAGAGTTTGTGGCATTTCTGTTTCAAAAGTTAAAGTTGGTAAAAACACAACGTAGTGAAATCCGGTCTGTAATTCGATTTCCTGCCAAGCTATAGTTTGCTCAACAAGCAAATGAGGGTCACATGACAAAAGCATTCGTATTCCCCGGTCAAGGGGCGCAATCCATCGGAATGGGCAAAGCCTTCGCTGACGCCTATCCAACCGCCAAAGCAGTATTTGACGAGGTGGACGAGGCCTTGGGGCAGAACCTTTCAGCCCTGATCTGGGACGGTGATATCGCAGAACTGACCCTGACAGAGAATGCGCAACCCGCATTGATGGCAACTTCAATGGCGGCGATGGCAGCACTGAACGCCGAAGGCGTGCAGGTAACGGATGCGGCTTTTGTGGCGGGGCATTCGCTTGGTGAATACTCGGCACTATGTGCGGCTGGAGCGCTTTCGCTAGCTGATACAGCGCGATTGTTGAAAACGCGCGGTCAGGCAATGCAAGAAGCGGTTCCGGTTGGCGTTGGCGCTATGGCGGCGCTACTCGGATTAGACTTTGCAGCAGCGCAAGCCGTAGCTGCCGAAGCCGCACAGGGCGAAGTCTGTCAGGCGGCAAATGACAACGATCCCGGTCAGGTGGTTGTGTCTGGTCACAAAGCGGCGGTTGAACGTGCGGCAGTGCTGGCCAAAGAAGCGGGTGCTAAACGCGCCGTGATCCTGCCGGTAAGTGCGCCGTTCCATTGTGCGTTGATGGAACCAGCAGCACGCGTCATGGAAGCCGCTCTTTACGAGGTCACATTCAGTGCACCAAGCGTTCCGGTAGTGGTTAACGTTTTGGCCGAAGCATGTTCCGATCCGAACGATCTGCGTGCACATCTTGTGGCGCAGGTAACAGGCTCGGTTCGCTGGCGGGAAAGCGTACTGTTTATGGCCGCACAAGGCGTTGATGAAATCTGGGAAGTTGGCGCAGGCAAAGCACTATCCGGCATGATCCGTCGAATTGATCGTGAAATAACATGCAAAGCAGTGAACGACCCCGATGGGGCAAAAGCAGCAGGAGAATAAGAATGTTTGATCTAACAGGTAAAACGGCGCTCGTAACCGGCGCATCCGGCGGTATCGGCGGAGCAATTGCCCGCAGCCTTTACGCACAAGGCGCGACGGTAACGCTTTCAGGCACTCGGATTGATCCACTAAACAAGTTGGCTGCAGAACTGGGCGAACGCGCTCATGTTGTGGCTTGCAATTTAGGTGATCGTGGCGCTGTTGCAGCACTTCCAAAGGCTGCTATCGACGAAATGGGTGGCTTGGACATTTTGGTTAACAACGCTGGCGTCACCAAGGACAACATTTTCATGCGCATGAAGGATGATGAGTGGGACACGGTGTTGGATATAAACCTTACCTCGACTATGATCTTGATGCGGGGCGTGATGCGCTCGATGATGAAGGCGCGGTGGGGGCGGATTATTAACATTAGCTCCATCGTTGGCGTGACCGGCAATCCGGGGCAGGCGAATTATGCCGCGTCAAAAGCTGGTGTAATCGGAATGGGCAAATCGGTAGCCCACGAAGTTGCCAGCCGTGGAATCACCGTCAACGCGATCGCACCGGGCTTCATTACAACGGCCATGACTGATAAATTGACCGACGATCAAAAAACCAATCTGCTGACGGGCGTGCCAATGGGCCGCATGGGTACCTCGGACGAAATAGCCGCGGCAGCCGTTTATCTTGCGTCAAGCGAGGCAGGTTATGTTACAGGTCAGACCTTGCATGTGAACGGTGGCATGGCCATGTTCTGAAGATATTGGTTTGGCAGAAATCATTTGCCAAACCGCTTGAGTGTGCTATAGCGCGGCTCGAGTGATTACCGAAGGCTCTGCTTGCGGTGCTCTTGCCGTTACGGCAACCAAAAGCGCCGTCCTGAAAGGGCAGCAGGACTAAACCAGATTATGGCCAACAATGGCCAGTATAAAACCGAGGATAAAAACATGAGCGATATCGCAACACGCGTTAAGAAAATCGTTGTCGAGCACCTGAGCGTAGACGAAGCAAAAGTAACTGAAACAGCTTCGTTCATCGACGATCTGGGCGCAGACAGCCTTGACACAGTTGAGCTGGTTATGGCTTTTGAAGAAGAGTTCGGGATCGAGATCCCTGATGATGCAGCTGAGACTATCCAGTCCTTTGGCGACGCAGTAAAATTCATCAGCGAAGCACAGTAAGCTGCTATCGTTGTCTTAAAAGAACGGCGTCCTTTAGGGCGCCGTTCTTTCTTGCTTTTGGTGCATGTCGGTCATCGTCGACGAGAGCCATGACAAGCTTATGTTGTAGCGCTTCGGCAAACCTAACCCCAACATAGTGGATGTTTGACCAGCTGATATGCGCAGTTTGCCAACCTGCGTTAATCCAGATGTCGATAGGCGCACCGTGTTCACCGCCAGAAATGTGGTCGATTTGAATTTTGACGCCGTTACAACTGATGTCGAGAATTGTCCCAGTGTAACGGGTTCCACGCATTTTGACCTTTGTCGGAATATGCACACGAAACCGCTGTGACCGTCGTTTCTTACGCGCCATGTAAAGAGAAAACTGCACCTTTATTAGTGATGCCAAAATGCCAGCAGCGATGAGGCCGACCAGCCAAAATCCGATTTTCTTGATTGA
>CALCGO010000257.1 GCA_937901055.1 uncultured Rhodobacterales bacterium | reverse complement strand
ACTGCTGTTCACGATCGCCCAAACGCCCGGTTGCAAATCTTCATCAATGCCGATGCGGTGCATCTGCAGGTCTTTCTGCACCAGAATCAAAACGTCCTGCAGCAGCTTGTTCATTTCACAAGGCTCAAAGCGATCGCTGGACGTTCTGGCATATGCCAGCATGCCTGTGGTAATTTTCGTAGCTCGCTGACCGGCCGATAGAATGCGATCAAAGGCCTTGTCGCGCGTCTTCGCATCTTTGTGACGAACGCCCATTTTGGCGTAGTTAATTACGGTAGTCAGAATGTTGTTGAATTCGTGAGTGATACTGCTGGCCAAAGCACCCACCGAACTTAACCGCTGAGTCTGCATCAGCTGCTCTTCCAGCATCTTTACAAGCTGTTCAAGTTCCTGGATCCGTTGCTGATCACTCATAACTAAAGTTGCCATTTCAAACAAAGTATTTCATCTGCCGAACAAGGGCTTCGCCCTTGACCCTGTGGCGTGGTACGCAGGTAGACATGGAACGCTCGAATCGCCGAGCCGCTCCGTTGTCGCTACGACAAAAATGCGTGCAAAGTGCTCGCATCATTCTAAGTAAGTTTCTAACGAGGCTCTGCCTCAGACCATTCGAGCTAACGCTCGGAAACGCTCCGTTGTCGTTCTGAAAACCTGACTCAATATGAACATGCCTGTTTGGACAAGAAGTCTGACATTGTCGTATTGGATGTGCGCGCAGTGTTGGTAATCTCGCCCTTGTTTAGTTATCGGCACGAATCACGGCAAAGTAGAACGGCAGATGAGATGGCCAGACATTGATGGAACTTCGGCAATTGCTGCCGAACGATGAGCTCAGCTGGACGAAGGCCACGGGAAGAAACCAGCAGGTCGCACACTGCAATGTACCTGGCAATGCTAGCGCTGCGTCACCACTAAGAATTAGGCTTTGTGGTAGTGAATCTTGTTAAAGATCCCCGTGTCACAGGATCTTTAGCAAGATCCTCTACCGTATACCGTAGGATTGGGCTGTGATGCAGCACTATTGAATCCAGCCGCCACCCAAAACCCAATCGCCATCGTAAAACACGGCGGCCTGCCCGGGGGCAACTCCGA
>CALCGO010000256.1 GCA_937901055.1 uncultured Rhodobacterales bacterium | reverse complement strand
CCGAAGCCGTTGGCGCCAAAAGCGTGCGCGAAGCTACGGGTTTCACCATGCCTGGATATTTTAAACCGTTCCACTTTGTGTCTTCCCTTGAATACGTCGCATCAGGCGCGTTCAGAGATCAGGGCTTCCAGCGTTTTCTTCAGGACAAGGCCGCGCGTCTGGAAGCCGAGGGTACAGAAGTAGACCTCTGGTAACGCGCTAACGTTCCAAAATTTTTATTCACCCTTTTGGTTGACAATAACATTTTGCCAAGGTATTCACCCTTATGGTTGAACATAATACAAACACTCTGTCCGAAACCTTGAAAGCTGTGGGAGACCCCACACGGCGCTCGATCTTGACGACATTAGTACAACAAGGCCCCACCCGCGTGACGGAACTGGCTGCGATGTACGACATGTCCCTCAACTCGGTATCCAAGCACATCAAGGTTTTGGAAAAATCGAACCTCGTGTCCCGCAGAACCTTGGGTCGCGTACATTTAATCGAGGCCAATTTGGCCCCCGTAAATGAAGTGGAAGAATGGTTTAATGAACTCCGCTCTATTTGGGACATCCGCCTCGAAGCTCTCGACATTCTCGTAACAAAGGAAAATTCTAATGACTGATTTATCCCTAACCGTATCACGTTCCATAAACGCCCCTATCAAAACTGTATTCGATGCATGGTTGGACCCTGAAATGCTAAAGCAATTCATGGTGCCGGGCGACAGCATGCTCGTCCCCTCCGCCACCACTGACCCAACCGTTGGTGGGCGCTTCGAAATAGTCATGCGCAATGGCGATCAAGATTTGCCTCATTCCGGCACGTACACCGAAATCGACCCCCACTCGCGTATTGCCTTCACGTGGGAAACCCCTTTCTCCGAGACATCCAGCAACGTCGCGATATCCATCACTCCGAACGGCGAAGGAACCACCGTGGAGCTGTCGCACACCAAATTCGAAACTGAAGAATCACGCGACAACCACAGGGCCGGTTGGGGCAAGATTTTGGAAACGCTTGCAACTGTGCTAGACTGATGGACGCTAAGTGATTGGCGTAAAACATAAAAAGGGGAAAGTGATGAGCGAAATAACAGATATTAACTGGCTGGCGACAATTGTCGGCTTCGTTTTGTCCTTCGGATTGGGCATGGTTTGGTTCTCGCCTAAACTGTTTGGCAAGAAATGGGCCGAGGGCGTCGGACTAGACCCGGCTGGCCCAAGCAAGCCGCCGATGGCAGCGATGACTGCACAAGTTATCGGGACATTCCTGCTCGCATGGACGGTTGGTGTGACCGCTTCAAATGACGCGTTGCTGACGATCATTCTGTTCACTGTGACAATGGTCGTACTTGCCGGCGCTAGCGGCTTTTTCACAGGAAAAAGTGCGTACGCACGCCACGCAGAAGGCGGCTTCATGGTCGCAATGGTGGTCATCATGATAATTTGCCAAGGCGTATTTTGATAGCCTAGTCAACCAACCTGAAACGAAAAGGCAGAGCGCTGTGCGCTTTGCCTTTTTTAATGTGTGGTCGGAATTTGCGTAGCTGTATCTGTGAAAAATGCGGATGGCCTATAAGCCGGATTTTGTTCCGGGCGTTAACCCTTCGATGACCATTCGTCTGGGCCTGCTGTTACCAACAGGCTCTTGCAGCCAACCCGGATCGCTCGGTTGAAGACCTGTCTTATCGACACGCGATCCCTATTTGGCCTTGCTCCTGACGGGGTTTACCGTGCCGTCCTTGTTGCCAAGAACGCGGTGGTCTCTTACTCCACCGTTTCACCCTTACCTTGCACGCAAGGCGGTCTGTTTTCTGTGGCACTTTCCCTCGGGTTGCCCCGGCCGGTCGTTAACCGGCGTCACTTCTCCATGGAGTCCGGACTTTCCTCACCGTAAAAGATTTATCTTAAAAGGTGCAGCCATCCAGCCATCCGCATGTCGGTTAGGTAGGCGGTTCACGCTGCTAGGTCAATGGCCGTTGAACCGGCACAGGTTTGCGCATAAAGGGGCAGCATGAAAAACCTGCCATTACATTTGTGGGGCATCCCCGCGCACGCGACAACCGCGCTGATCAATGTGTCGGAAAACGAAACCTATCTGGTTGAGGGTGCTGACTACAAAGCCGTTCTGCGCGTGCATCGCCAAGGCTATAACACCGAACGCGCTATCGAGTGTGAGCTGGAATGGAGCGCCGCCCTGCCCCTGAATACGCCCACCGCGATTGCGGGCGTTGACGGTAAAGCCGTGCAGTTCAGCGGCGGGCGATTTATGGTTTTGTTCAACTATATCAACGGTGAACATCCAAATCCGCGCGAAGACCTGACTGCGTCCTTCACCGAACTTGGCCGCATCGCGGCGCAAACACACAGCCATAGCCAAGGCTGGGAGCGGCCCGAAAACTTCGAACGTATGACGTGGGGATTGCCCGAAGTGTTTGGTGAAAATGCCAAATGGGGGAACTGGCGGGACGCGCCTAATGTGACCAATGACATTCGCCGCATTCTTGAAAGGGTGGAGCGCGTAGTACAGCACCGCCTGAATGCTTTTGGGAAATCATCAGAAAGTTACGGGTTGATTCACGGCGATATGCGGCTGGCAAATATACTGCTCCACAACGGCGAAACACGCCTGATCGACTTTGACGATTGCGGGTTTGGCTGGTTCTTGTACGACTTTGCAGCTGCGATATCGTTCATGGAGG
>CALCGO010000255.1 GCA_937901055.1 uncultured Rhodobacterales bacterium | reverse complement strand
CTGGACCTGTCGCGGTTTGATGCCGCTCCTTTGATAGCATTTACTGCAACAAAGGAGATGAACTATGGGACTGAAACGAACGGACGAATTCCGGCAAGATGCGGTGCGTATCGCGCTGACCAGTGGGCTAACGCGTAAGCAGGTGGCTGATGATCTGGGCGTCGGGATGTCGACGCTGAACAAATGGATCACGGCACACAGAGACACGGATGTGGTGTCGAAAGAGGATATTAGCCTCGCTCAAGAGAATGACCGCCTCCGGCGGGAGAACCGTATTCTCAAGGAGGAGCGGGAGATATTAAAAAAGGCCACGGTGTTCTTCGCGAGCCAAAAGCCGTGAGGTTCAGGTTCATTGAAGAACACCGATCCGCATTTTCTGTTTGCCGGATGTGTCATGTTATGAATGTCAGCCCGCGTGGTCTACGTGCGTTCCGCACTCGGCCTGCAAGCCGTAGGCAGCGGTCAGATATGGTGACTTTGGCCCACATAAAGGAACAATCTCGTCTCAGTCTTGGCAGCTATGGCAGGCCGCGCATGACTGAGGAATTGAAGGAGATTGGCCATCGTCGCGTGGGTCGATTGATGCGCCAGAACGGCATATCAGTCATTAGAACCCGCAAACATAAGGCCACAACTGATAGCAATCATAAGTTCAACATCGCGCCCAACCTGTTGGATCGTGACTTCAACGCAGATGCTCCAAACCAGAAATGGGCTGGTGACATTACCTATATCTGGACCCGCGAAGGCTGGCTCTATCTTGCCGTGATCTTGGATTTGCATTCACGCCGAGTGGTCGGCTGGGCCGTTAGTAACCGAATGAAACGTGATCTGGCGATCCGAGCGTTGAAGATGGCCATCGCATTCCGGGCACCGCCCAGGGGCTGCATCCATCATACTGACCGTGGCAGCCAATATTGTTCACACGACTATCAGAAGATCCTGCGCCAACACGGCTTCAGCGTGTCCATGAGCGGAAAGGGCAATTGTTATGACAACGCAGCTGTCGAAACGTTCTTCAAAACCATCAAGGCTGAATTGATCTGGCGCGACACATGGGAAACCCGCAGGAAGGCAGAGATGGCGATCTTCGAATACATCAATGGCTTCTACAATCCACGCCGCCGCCACTCAGCACTGGGCTGGAAAAGCCCTGTCGCTTTCGAACGGAAGGTGGCTTAAACGAGCACCTGGGGCGGCACTAAAGCGCGACAGGTCCAGAGTGTAAGTTTTGCAGGCTGGTTGGTAGCTGCAGCAGTAGGCGCTTGTGACTGACCAAACAGCTTAGAAAATGATCTCATATCAATCTCCCCTTCACTGCAGTGCTAAAGTCAGCGACGTACTAGGACGAGTGAAATATGTGGTACAGCAGTGGAAAAGACACCGATATTGCACTGTGGATACTTCTTACAACTACAGCTCTGGTAGCCTTCGCAGGCGCCGCTGCTGCTGAAGGCCACTCCGCAAATGACGGCGTATCCTTCTCTGGCGACGCGACATTGGGTTACAACGACACAATCAACGCTGCAGCTGGTGAAACTGCTGCCGGCATGTACTGGGACGCGTCCCTTGCAATCGCTTTCTCCAAAGCACTCGACAACGGCCTGACAGCTGGCGTTTCTGTTGACATCGACCTCGTCGACGGCAACCTTGGTTCCGCTGATCTGGACGCAGCTGGCTACGTTCTGTCCCTGACTTCCGAGACTTCCGGTCTTTACTTCGGTGACACAGAGCACGCAGCGATCACTCACTGGTCTTCCGTTGGCGGCATGGACGCAGACAACTTCTCCGAAGTTGACGGCGAAACAGTTCTTCGCGGCGACATCAACGTAGCTGGCTTTGACGTATCTTTGTCATATGCTTACAACTACGCTGCCAACCAGCTTGACGCGATGAGCTTTGGTGCTGCTGGCGCATTCGGTGCGGCTACAGTTTCCGTTGCATACCAAGAAGCTGCTCCAGCTCGTGCTGGCGTAACTGGCGACGAAGTATTCGGTATCTCCGTAGGCATGATGCTTGCTGGTGCTGACCTTGGTCTTGGCTACGCATCCAACGAAACAACTGGCCAAGCATCTACTGGTGTTTCCGTTGGTTACACTGTTGGTCCAGTAGCTCTTGCTGCTTCCTACGTTATGGAAGATGCTGGCGACGACAACTGGGACGTTTCCGCGACTTATGAAGCTGGTGCGGTTTCCGCAACTGTATTCACAGACGAGTCTGACGATTGGGGCCTTGAAGGTTCTTACGCAATGGGCAACGGCCTGACAGTTTACGCTGGTCTGGTTGACGCTGGCGAAGACTACTACGTTGCTGGTTCTTACGACTTGGGTG
>CALCGO010000254.1 GCA_937901055.1 uncultured Rhodobacterales bacterium | reverse complement strand
GACCTTCAAGGATAGGTATTACATGGAGCGCCAACCGCTCTTGTTTATCGAGGGTATGTTGATTGCTGCCCGTGTCGTTGATGCGGAGAAGTGTTTTATTTATTTGCGCGATGAATATCCGGTCGTGCGAAAAATCCTGCAAATAGAAATCGCAAAGTTAGAAAATTCAGGTGTTGTCCCGGTAGGTTTCATTGATCTTCGACGTGGAGCCGGAGCGTATATTTGCGGCGAGGAAAGCGCGATGATTGAAAGCATCGAGGGGAAACGCGGCTTGCCACGGCATCGCCCACCTTTCGTTGCGCAAAACGGCATATTTGGCCGCCCGACGCTGGTTCACAACGTCGAGACGCTTGTTTGGGTTGCCCGCGTAATGCGTGAAGGACCGGAGGTTCTAAATAGTGTCGAGCGCAATGGGCGCAAAGGCTTGCGGTCTTATTCCGTGTCTGGTCGTGTGAAAGAGCCGGGTGTGAAACTGTTGCCTGCCGGATCTACCATCATCGATCTGATCGAGGCTTCAGGTGGTATGCTGGATGGACATGCGTTCAAAGCGTATCAGCCGGGCGGCCCGTCTTCGGGCTTGTTGCCCGCCAGCATCAACGATGTGCCACTGGATTTTGACACCTTGCAGCCGCTTGGGACGTTCATCGGGTCGGCGGCAGTCGTTGTGCTATCGGACCAAGATAGCATTCGCGATGCAGCGTCAAACATGCTGCGTTTCTTTGCCGCCGAGAGTTGCGGTCAGTGCACGCCTTGCCGCGTTGGATGTGATAAAGCCGTGCTGTTGATGCAAGATGACAATTGGGACGGCGGTTTGTTAACCGAACTGACAGAAACCATGATCGACGCGTCGATTTGCGGGTTGGGGCAGGCCGCACCAAACCCTATCCTTTCGGTTCTGAAGTATTTCCCAGACGAGGTTTAGACGCCTTGTACTTGGTCCATAACCCGCATGAAGTTGCCGCCGATAAATTTGGCGACAACTTCTTCGGAGTATCCGCGCTGAAATAATGCACCGACGACCAACGGCATCTTGCGATATGTTTCAAGAACAGGTTGATAATTGGCATCCATATCAGAGCCAAGCGCGACGTGATCTTCCCCGACCAGATTAGACAACTCTTCGATCCGGTCGATAAAACCTGACAATGTGTTAATGCCAATTCCTGCCGGCCATGCGCCGATATACCCGCCGGATCCAGCGATTGATCTAGCCAGTTCTGCCGAGATAAACCGTGGGTGCTCAAATGCGGGCGTGTTGATATGACTGTGGGTGATAACAACTGGCTGGTTGCTGGCCGCAACTATTTGCGCGGCGGTCTTGGCAGAGGCATGCGAGGCATCAATCACGATCCCTGCCGCATTCATACCCGCTACAACCTCATGCCCGAAATCCGTTAACCCGCGGTTAAGGGTTTCGCCCGTCGTGATGTCACCAAGCGTGTTGTTGTGGTAGTGGATCAGCGTGATCATTCGTACACCATCGTCAAAAACGGTTTGCAGGCGGTCGATGTCGTTTTCAAGGAAATCGGCCCCCTCCATCCCCAGAATGGCGGCTTGTCGGCCGATTGCGTGTGCGGCGAGAATTTCTTCCGAGTTTCGCGCTACCGTAACAATCCGCGCACCTTCAAGATCGGTAAGGTTCTCGATTTGAGTGCGATAGGCGGCCCAGCTTTCGCCTTCTTCGAATTCGCGGGCTGCGGAAAGGCCGTTGTCGCCAATTTCAAGCAGCGGGAAATCGGCTACACCGTTAAAAACCGCGCCCGCCATGCCACCTTTATTCATGTCGGCAATCGCGGTGTTTTCAAATGTGCCCATTAGGCGATAGATGTTTAACTTCCAGTTAAGGTTTGCGCCTTCCCGTACGAATGTACGGCCCGGATGGGCGTGGGAATCTATCGCCGGATTATTCCCTAAAAAAGCCATTGCACGGTCGAGTTCCGCATCCGTTAATGTGAAACCGATCTCGGGAGTTTGTGGTTTGAATTTGTAAAACCCACCGATGGCGGCAACCGCCACGCCGGTCACGACTCCGCCAATTACGTTACGCCGAGAAACCATAAATACACCTCAAAATGCCAATAAACCGAGTTTGCGGCACTTTCTAGTTAAGCATCCGGTATTTCAAGTGCACTT
>CALCGO010000253.1 GCA_937901055.1 uncultured Rhodobacterales bacterium | reverse complement strand
GCGGTGGCTGACCAAATATCACTCCTCAATTTACAGCACTTTATGGACTTCATCCAAAGCAGGAATTCAATGGCGTGATACCCGCGTGCGACATTGCTTTCGATCTCGTCGGCCTCATGGAGGACCTCCCCGATCAGTTCTGCGGTGATCGTGGACGCATCAACGGTTTTACCTCCCACTGTAAAAGTCGAGTTCGCGATAACGTTCACTGCCGCATACTCGTTCTCGTCGGTCGGGCCGCCGTAAGCTTTGGTATCAACGTAATCGATCAGCCCCTCATCAAGCGGCCATGCGTTCACCAGCCCCTCCCACTCATCCACAATAGCATTGCCAAACCGGAAAACTTCGGTTTGTTGATAGGGCACCCGCGCAGCCAACCAAGCCGTTTTCGCAGCCTGCAGGTTCTCGGCCGACGGCTCGCTTGTCAGTGCAGCAACCGATTTATCTAGCGCACGCGCCAGCGTTAGACTGTCACCAAAACTGGCTTGTGCAATATCGGCATAAGTATCCAAAACCGCGCCTTTAGTGGCCGCCACCACGGGCGTGAAAACGAGCGCCGCAGCAATGGTAGGTGCAATAAGTGATTTCATAAAAGTGCCCTTTCAAGACATTCATTATTCGGAACGACCTATACCTGACAAATTTAGTTTTTTATGTCAATAAATAATTGACTGTTTTTGTCGATTTAATTTTTTACAAACAATTTCCGACACATACGAATAAAGCATGACCATCGCTGGACAAATCACACAGCGCTTTGGATATGCATCGCCTCAGGCTCCAAATTGCGCCTCCTCGATGGGGTTGGCAAAAATAACGCAAAACCGTGGCAATACGTTGATATGATCGGTTCAGAGTTTACGCAGCGCAGAGGGTGTGAGACCAAATTCCTTGACAAAGGCACGTGTCATTGCTGCCGGGTTTTGATATCCGCAACGCAACGCAATTTCAGCGACAGAATAGTTCGACTGCTCGGCATATCGTCGGGCCGACAATAGCCGTAGTCTTTTGTAAACCGTTTGCGGAGAAGCTCCGAGGCGAGAATTGAACTCCACCTCAAGTCGTCGCTGCGTAACACCTGTTTTTGCCGCTAGATCAGAAATCAAAAATGGTATCTCTAAATTGCTGGACATCAGCCCAACCGCGCGGTCGACGATGTCTGACCCAGTAGGTTTTCGATCAAAGGATTGTGGGCGCTCGGCGTCGGAATGCATGAAGAAAGCGGCCACTTCAAGATGTAGGGACTCGCCGTGTGTCCGACTGATCATATCAAGCACCAGATCGAAGGCGGTCATGGCGCCTCCACAGGTCAGAATGTCACGATCAACCACAAATCGGTCCGTAACAACATCGACCAAATCGAATGTTTCAGAAAATGATGTGATCTCCTCCCAGTGGATGGTTGCCCGTCGGCCGGTCAACAAACCTGCCGCAGCAAGAAGCCAACTTCCGGTGTCCAAACCGACGATCCGTTGAAACCGCTTTGCCGCGCTTCGAAGAGACATGGCATTTGCCGGGGTAGTATGCTCCCGGACGTCATAACTAGGTAGAACGAAAAGGTAGTCACCGCCCGGGTGATCTGACAATGAGCAAGAAGGCAAGATTGGTAGGCCGCTCGAAGATTCAACCTGCAATCCGTCGGCCGTTAGAAATTGCCATTGATAGAGCTGCTTGCGCGAGAGCGTATTTGCCGCCCGCAATGGCTCGACAACGTTGGCCAAGCAGTGGTTGGAAAACTTCGGATACAATAATACCCCGACGGTTTCCGGTTTCTCTGTATGAATGAACCAATTCGGCATGACTAATTACTAACTCTGCATGATGTGAAAAATCAACAGCGATATGTTCATAGGAAACACTCATTTGGCGAGGGACCACAATGCATTTTGGTTTGACCGAAGAACAGGACATGATCGTTTCAACCGTTCGGTCATTCGTTGAAAATGAAATCTATCCGCATGAGGCGGAAGTGGAGCGCCTCGCGACGGTCCCACATGAAATCGGCGAAGAAATAAAGCGCAAGACGATTGACCTTGGGTTCTACGCCTGCAACTTCCCCGAAGAAGTCGGTGGTGCGGGTCTCAATCATTTGGAACTTGCCCTGATTGAACGCGAACTTGGTCGCGGGTCCATGGCATTGAACCATTTTTTTGGACGGCCTCAGAATATCCTGATGGCCTGCAACGCCGAACAACGCGAGCGTTATCTGTTGCCAGCGGTTCGTGGCGAACGAATGGATGCGTTAGCGATGACCGAACCAGATGCCGGGTCAGATATACGCGGCATGAAATGCACGGCCATCCAAGATGGGACAGACTGGGTAGTGAACGGGTCAAAGCATTTCATCTCAGGTGCGGAGCACGCCGATTTCTTCATAGTTTTCGTTGCGACAGGTGTGGATGATACCCCGCACGGCCAAAAAAAACGCATCACTACTTTCCTTGTCGACCGGAACACGCCCGGTTTTGAAGTGCGCGACGGATATAATTCGGTCAGCCACAAAGGCTACAAAAACTGCAACCTCTATTTCGACAACTGTCGGTTACCCAAAGAACAGGTTCTAGGTGATGTCGACGGTGGGTTTGCCGTTATGAACGAGTGGCTATACGCAACCCGTCTTACCGTTGCCGCGATGAGCGTGGGGCGTGCCCGTCGTTGTTTTGATTATGGCCTGAACTATTCAGCCGAGCGGAAACAATTTGGCCAACCGATTGGTAAATTTCAGGGGATCAGCTTTCAGATCGCCGATATGATCACAGAAATCGATGCAGCTGATTGGTTGACACTGGCTGCGGCTTGGCGTCTGGACCAGAACCTGCCTGCCAACCGTGAAATCGCTTCCGCTAAGCTCTATGCCACAGAGATGTTGGCACGGGTTACAGACGCCACTTTGCAGATTTTCGGTGGAATGGGGTTGATGGACGACTTCCCGATCGAAAGATTCTGGCGTGATGCAAGAGTCGAGCGCATCTGGGATGGAACATCCGAAATCCAACGCCATATCATCAGCCGCGATTTGTTGCGACCTCTTGGTGCCTAAATGAACCGTCTAGATCGCTTACTCCGCCCCAAGTCCATCGCCATTGTTGGCGGTGGTGTTTGGAATGCAAATGTGATCGAGCAGTGTCAAAACATCGGCTTTGAAGGTGAAATCTGGCCTGTGCACCCGAAACGGAACACCATGGCTGGTCTTCCGGTTTATCCCAGCCTTGATGTCTTGCCGGGTGTACCAGATGCGACTTTTGTAGGCGTTAACCGCGATGCTACCATTGATGTTGTCGGGCAATTATCCGCCATGGGCGCTGGCGGAGCCGTCTGTTTTGCCTCCGGGTTTCTTGAAGCGAAAGAAGAATTGGCGGATGGTGCTGTAAAACAGGCCGCACTTTTGGCGGCCGCTGGCGATATGAAGGTTCTTGGCCCCAACTGCTACGGAATTTTGAATTACCTTGATGGTGCCGCTCTGTGGCCCGACCAACATGGTGGTCGGCGGGTCAAATCCGGAGTGGCAATCATCACCCAGTCGTCAAACATCGCGATCAACTTGACGATGCAGAAACGTGGCTTGCCGCTGGCTTATGTGGTCACGGCAGGCAATCAGGCGCAAACCGATTTGTCGGAGATCGGCATCGCCCTATTGCAGGACAGCCGTGTCACGGCGCTTGGTTTGCACATCGAGGGAATTGATGACCTGCGCGGCATCGAGGCACTCGCAGCCGAAGCACGCAAGTTGGGGAAATCTATCGCTGCAATAAAAGTCGGGAAGTCCGATCTGGCTCAAGCCGCAACGATTTCGCATACGGCGTCGTTGGCGGGCAGTGATGCGGGCGCGCATGCGCTGCTAAAACGTTTGGGCATCGGGCGTGTGTCTTCCCTCGCTGCCCTGTTGGAGACACTGAAAATCTTACACGTTGCCAGACCGCTGTCTTCGGGTCGCATCGCCTCAATGTCGTGCTCCGGAGGAGAAGCGAGCCTGATGGCAGATGCAGCGCATGGGTCGGACATAACCTTCCCGCCCCTGAACGCGG
>CALCGO010000252.1 GCA_937901055.1 uncultured Rhodobacterales bacterium | reverse complement strand
AGCTCTTGCGATTGCCCATTGGGAATTGTCGCGCGCAGAAATCGAAAGTTTTGTCACACCGCAAGGCATGGAAATCCCGCTTGGCGATGTGCCAAACGCCCTCAACACGAAAGGTACTTCATGAAATTTGAAGGCATCTACACCCCCGTTATTACGCCCCACCGCGCGGACGGCAGCATTGATCGTGACGCTTTGGCAGTCCAGATTGAACACCTGATTTCCTCTGGTGTTCACGGGTTGATCAATGGCGGATCAACCGGAGAGTATTACGCGCAATCGATGGACGAACGTAAGGACATGGCGACGTTTGCCAAAGACGTTATCGGAGGGCGCGTGCCGCTGATTGTCGGCACGGTATCGGTGCGCACGGAAGATTCCATATTGATGGCAGAACACGCTGCCAAAATCGGCGCGGATGCGCTGCTGGTCGGATCGCCGCCCTATTCGGTACCCACCGAACGCGAAAACGCGTTGAACGCATTGGCGATCGATCGCGCAGCTGATTTGCCGATCATGCTATATAACTACCCCGGACGGATGGGCATCGACATGGGTGAAGAGTTTCTGGATCGCGTGGGGCGCAGCCGGAATTTTGCTGCGATCAAGGAAAGTTCGGGCGATATCAACCGCGTGCATTTGTTGGCACGTGATTACCCCCATATTCAGATGTCATGTGGAATGGATGATCAGGCGCTGGAGTTTTTTGCATGGGGCGCGCGATCTTGGGTGTGCGCGGGGTCCAATTTCTTACCAACCGAACACATCGCGCTGTGGCGTGCTTGCGCGGTTGAGGGCGATTTCGACAAAGGGAGACGTATCATGTCGGCGATGATGCCCTTGATGCGTGTACTGGAACAGGGCGGCAAATTCATTCAAGCGGTCAAGCACGGTTGTGAAATGGCGGGGCAATATGCGGGTCCGCCGCGCCCACCGCTGCACGGGTTGAACAAAGACGACAAACGACAATTGGAACAGGTGGTTCGCGTGCTGAAACGCACCGTCGCCCAAATCGAAGCGGAGCCACGCACATGAGCGATCTTTTAACGACAGAAGAATATAAAGCCATTGCTGCAGGGATGACGTTTCCGACGCAGGCGTTCATCGACGGCGGATTTCGCGCCGCGATTTCCGGAGAAACATTCGAGTCCGTAAACCCCGCAACAGGAGACCTGATCGCGAACGTCGCGGCCTGTGGCGCGGCGGATGTCGATGTCGCCGTTGAAAAGGCGCGCGAGGCGTTTGACGATGGCCGTTGGTCAAAGATGCACCCATCTGAGCGTAAGGACGTGCTGATCAAGTTGACCAAATTGATCAAGCGTAATGCGCGCGAACTGGCCGTGATGGAAAGCCTTGATAGCGGCAAAACCATCTTTGATTGCGAAACGGTTGACGTGCCTGAAACGATCTATTGCCTCGCGTGGCACGCTGAATTGATCGACAAGATTTACGACCAGATGGCGCCCGCGTCTGATGATCACATCGCAATGGTGGTGCGGGAACCTGTGGGTGTTGTCGGGCTGGTTCTGCCGTGGAACTTCCCGCTCTTAATGCTTGCTTGGAAAATCGGCCCTGCGCTGGCCGCTGGCTGTTCTGTCATCGTCAAACCCGCAGAAGAAACGTCACTGACCGCCCTGCGATTGGCTGAGCTGGCGATGGAGGCTGGCATTCCTGCAGGCGTGTTCAATGTGCTGACAGGCAGCGGCCCGGACGTGGGCGAACCCTTGGGGCGTCACATGGACGTGGACATGGTTTCGTTCACAGGATCAACCGCGACGGGGCGTCGGTTCCTTGGCTATGCCGCCGAATCCAACCTCAAGGAAATCACCCTTGAGATGGGCGGTAAGAACCCTGCCGTGGTGCTGGATGATGCCGAAAACCTCGACCGTGTTGCGGCGCATATCGTGAATGGTGCGTTCTGGAACATGGGCGAAAACTGTTCGGCGGCGTCACGCCTGATCGTGCAAAAAGGCATCAAGGACGCGTTGATCAAACGTATCATCGCCCATGCGCGTGAATGGCCGATGGGTGATCCGCTGGACCCTGCGAACCGCGTTGGTGCTTTAGTGTCCAAAGCCCATTTCGATAAGGTTTGCTCTTATTTGGAAAAGGGTCCGACGATCCTGATGGGCGGTACAGCCAAGGATGGGTTTGTCGAACCAACCATTCTGGACATGTCCGATTTGGACGCGCCACAAGTGCGTGAAGAAATCTTCGGTCCTGTTCTTTCGGTTCTGACCGTTGCCACTTTCGATGAAGCCATCGCTTTGGCCAATGACACGGAATACGGCCTTACGGCATCGATTTTTTCGGCCAATGTCAAACGGGCGATACGTGGTGCGCGGTCTATTCGGGCAGGCACAGTGACTGTTAATAGTTTTGGGGAAGGCGATATCGCGACCCCGTTCGGCGGCTATAAACAGTCCGGCTTTGGCGGGCGTGACAACAGCATTCACGCGCACGATCAATACACCCAACTCAAGACTATCTGGGTTGATCTGGCCGATGATGACGACGAGGCGGTCGATTGACCCAAACGTCTATTCCAAATGTATCCCCGATCCCGGGACCTGCTGCATGGAATGAAATTCTGGGGTCGCGCCCAGCTGCGCGACCTCTGAAAGGGTCTGTAACTGCGGACTTCGTCGTTGTCGGTGCGGGGTTTGCCGGGTTGTCTGCGGCACGGCGCATCAGGCAGTTGCAGCCAACCGCGTCGATCATAGTGCTTGATGCCGTGCGCGTGGCTGAAGGGTCTGCTGGGCGAAATTCAGGGTTCATGATTGATCTCCCCCATGATCTGGCATCGGATGATTATGCAGGTGCGGGCGATGATCGAGCCTTGATCGATCTGAACCGCGCGGCCATCCAATTTGGCGGCGATGCGGTTGATGAATACGGTATTGATCCCAACTACTTTGATCGCGCAGGAAAGGTGAATGGCGCTGCAAGTGCAACGGCACAAGCTCATAACGAAAGTTATGCCAAACATCTGGCCTCGCTCGGCGAGTACAGCGAGGCGCTGGACAGCCAACAAATGCAGGACCTGACAGGTTCGTCGCACTACGTGTCAGGGCTATTCACCCCCGGCACGGTCATGTTGCAGCCTGCGGGTTATATCCGTGATCTCGCCGATGGGCTTAAGGCGCAGGGAATTGCCATCCATGAGAATTCTCCGGTCACCACGCTTACCCGTGAGGGATCGGCATGGCGATTGACCACCCCTAAAGGATCGATAAGTACGGGCAAGGTCATTCTGACGGTCAACGGGCACCTTGAAAGCTTCGGGTTTGAACGTGGCCGTTTGATGCAGATTTTCCTTTATGCTGTTATGACGCCGGAGCTTGACGCGGCCACGCTTGCCCGTTTGGGCGGGCAACCGCGCTGGGGTGTCACGCCTTCCGATCCGATGGGCACGACGGTGCGGCGCATCAATACAAAGCAGGGTGGCAATCGCATCATCACGCGTACTTGTGCGACGTTAAATCCCAATCGATCTGTCACGCAGTCCAATGTCGCACGGGCCGAAAAGGTGATGCAGCGCAAGTTCGACCAACGGTTTCCGCAGCTTGCTGGCATGAAAATGGAACACGCGTGGGCGGGGCATTTGTGCCTTACGTTGAACAGCGTTTCCGTCATGCGCCAACTTGATGACGGGCTGTATTCGGGTTGTGTGCAAAACGGGCTTGGTACGACACGCGGCACGTTGACGGGCATCGGCGCCGCTGAACTGGCCTGCGGCCAAACCAGTGCGATCACGCGCCATTTTGCAGCTGAGGCGCAGCCAAAAAAGCTGCCCCCTCAACCATTCCAACAAATCGGCGCTAATGCCATGTTGCGGTATCGAGAGTGGCGTGCCAAATCGGAATAATCAGACCCCTAGTAGGACTGATTCAATTCGTCTGCCGCTGGAATTTCGATTTCACGACGTGCGATGTAATCCAGCAAGGCTTCATCGCGGGCTTTATCCAATTTGGGTTCTTGGTATTCGGACAGCATGGCGCGTGCGGCTTCCAATGCACGCTGCG
>CALCGO010000251.1 GCA_937901055.1 uncultured Rhodobacterales bacterium | reverse complement strand
CTTCAAACGCAGCTATTGGCGCTTTGAAATCCCGTGGATTTGCAAGGCAATTCGCCCCAATAGGGCCGCGTGCAGGCAGCTCGAATTTCTCACCATAGTTTTCGCACACAAAACCCCGCGCTGGCCCGTCCATTAATTCAACGCGGTAAAGCAGGCCCCTCGGTATGATGGCAATTTCCTTGGGTTCTAGATCAATAATCCCAAGTTCCGTATGGAACCGTATCCGACCTTGCTGGGGGACCACCAACAGTTCGCTGTCGGCAGAATAAAAATAATCGTCTACCATGCTTTCTGTTACAAGATAGACATGTGTTGCCATGCCTATTTGGGTATTTACGTCACCGGCCGTTGTCATCGTGCGCATGCCGGTCACCCAGGTCAGAGGCGGGTCTGACACCGCGATCGGGCCCCAGCGATATTGACCCAAACTGATTACATCGTGATTGATGCAGGGCGCAGTTTTCCAATAGGGCATTTCGACCTTTGTATATCGGGTCGAGTGTTTAACTGATGGGCGAATGCGGTAACACCATGTGCGTTCGGGTGGATGTTTCGTAAATGCGGTCCCGGACAACTGTTCTGCATAGAGGCCATAATCACATTTTTGCGGGCTGTTGCGACCTTGAGGCAAAGCCCCTTCCAGGGCCTCCGTCTCATGAGCGTTCCCAAAACCAGACATGTAGCCAGGGGAAATGCTATTGGATTTGGCTTGTTGCAGGATTTTGTGGCGGTCATAGGTCGTCATAACGGATCTCCAAAGCCAGTAGAGGGCCTACATGCATAAAATCAAATCATCCAGTTTTTACAAGACGGATGCTAAGAAAACCGGATCTCACTCGATATATTTAATTACAAATGCACCGGTGGTTTTGTAATGTTCACATAAGAGCTGATTGGCCTTATTAAAATCGCCTTCAATGACAGCATCTACAATACATTGATGTTCATCCCTCACCATTCTGGCTTCATACGCGAACGCACGGGACGCAATATACCTATAGCGAATGTTCAAATCATACAGTTGGCTACAAAATCCGAGCAAAACAGGAGAATTACAGTTGCCAATAAGCTTGAGATGAAACGCTTTGTGCAGGATTTCAAAATTCTTTTTTGGATCAACCTCTGCTCGGATCATGCGGTGATGCGACAACACAACCTCTTCGATCCACGCGTCGGAAGTGTTCTCGATACTTTGACGCAGTGCGATGCTCTCGAGTTGACAACGTAATTCTAATATTTCTTGGAAATTCTCGATACTTGTCTCGGCGGCTCTAAATCCCCGTTGATCTTGACGCACAACCAATTGGTCTGAAGTCAGGAGGCTGAGCGCCTCACGAATAGGCGCCGCCCCCATGCCCAGGATTTTCCTAAGGTTGTCAATTTTGAGCTTTTCGCCAGGGGCCAGCTCACCGGTCAGAATAAGATCTCGCAGCGTCGAATAGGCGCCCTTTGTTGCGGAACTTTCCATTGCGGAAGAGGTTGAACCAATACTCATTCTGTTTCCTTAACCCGCCTGCACCGACGACACGATATTTACGAATTCTTCATTGGACAAGACATCACGTTTTGCGATCCCAGTTGCTTTAACCTCATCCAAAATTTTTGCAATCTTTTCATCGTCGAGTTCACCTAAGCCAAGCTCGCCCATTTTATAAATAATGGAAGCTTTGCCAGATTTTTTACCCAATACCACCTCACCTATTTTTCCAGTAAGTGAGGGATGGGTGGCGAACATGACCAACGGGTCATTCATAACATAGTTAATACCGATGCCAGATTCGCGGATAAAGTTGCCATGACCAAGAACCGGTTTGTTTCTTGCGATTGGAATATTGCTTTTTGCTGCAATCATTTCTGCGAGCTCAGGGATTTTATCCAGTCGGTAGTTCGTATCGTAACCGTATAGCAGATGCAGCCCCATCATGAGTTCCTCCAAGGCTGCATTGCCGGTTCTCTCTCCCAGGCCATTCGCGCAGCTATGAACGCACACGGCCCCGGCCGTTACAGCGGCAAGTTCTGTGGCAACACCCATCCCAAAATCGTTATGGGTATGAATCTCGATTGGAAGTCCAGTCATATCATTAACCCACCGCACCATATGTTTGATGGCTTCTGGAGTGGCACAGCCCATTGTGTCTACGATCCCAATTGAATCAGGAGGCGCATTGTTCATGATGTAGCCACATAAGTTGGTCAAATCTTCCTTGCGGGCGCGCGTGGTGTCATACGGAAAAAATAAAGCATGCAATCCGTTTTCACGCGCGTAATTTATAATCGGAGCCGTCTTTTCAGCAACATCTCGCCATGTCCAGCCAAATTGCGTTACCAATTTTGGGTATCCAATTGGCACTTCGATCACAACGCCGTCTGCACCGCATTCTAGTGCCAGATCGATATCTTTTTTCATCGCACGCGCGAAAGTAAAAATTTTGGAGTTTAGGCCCAGTTTTGAAATTTCAGTTATCGCCTTTTGGTCATCTAACGAAACGGCTGGCATGCCCGCTTCAATTCGATCTACACCCAATTCATTGAGCTTAGTGGCAATTTCGATTTTATCGTCAACTGAAAACACGACACCTGGTGTTTGCTCTCCGTCGCGCAAAGTCGCGTCATGGATCTCCACTTTTTCAGGTAGATTCAATCCATCGCGCACAGTAGACTCAAAATTATATGGGCTGACCCACCACTTGTCATTCTCTAGATGTGTCTCACGCATTATGTGTCCTCTCGTTCAGGCGTTATTGTATTTTCAGCAACTAGAACAAAATCGAAATCCACCTTGAAATAAGGCAGTGTGACCTTGTCGCCAACTTCTAAATCTTTGGGCAGTGCGCTCAGATCGGAATGTTCTACATAGTCCATGATCAAGTCTTCGCGCACGCCGAACACGGCATCAGCGTCCAAATACGGGTCTTTATTTGCAAAGACTTCCGTCACCAAGGATTTGTATCCAGTTCTCTGGACGATGAAATGTAGATGTGATGGCCGCCAAGGGGTGCGGCCCGTTGCACGAAAAAGCTCGCCGACTGGGCCATCGTCGGGCACCATATAGGGAGCCGGTTTAACCGTGGTAAACGCGTACCGCCCTTCCAAATTACTGTGCATCGAACAACAAAGATTAAAATCATTTTGCGCCTCATCTTGGCTGTAATAGAGGCCATTTTCTGCAGTTTGCCACAATTCTATCGTTGCGCCGCTTATCGCATTGCCATCGGTGTCTTTGACAAAACCTTCTACGACCACAGTGGCGCCTTCATTGTCTTTTTTCAAATCCGCTCCCACTGGCAAAAGTGGCGCACCGACAGAATGAAAGGGCCCAAGGACACTGGATGACGTCCCCTCGTGTTGCGATCCAATCATATCGATCAAAGAGGATAGGCCCGTGACATCTGAGATCAGTACAAATTCATTGCGTTCATCATCCGAAATTTTGCCCGCATCGGTCAGGAATTTGAGGCCGCGCGCCCATTCTGCATGTGTGAGCTGGGTTTCTTTGGCAAATGCGTGCAGGTGTTCTACCATTTTTTGCAATACAAACATGGTGCGTGCGTCGGTGTCATCACTGCAATAATCCACAAACGCCTGTGTTATTGTATCGATGGAAACATTCTTCATTGGATGAGCTCCGATTGGCTAGAGTAAGACCGTGGATAAGATTGGGAACTTTATCAGAACGATAAGTACGACAAGCATAATTACAGCAAATGGAAATGAACCCAAGAACA
>CALCGO010000250.1 GCA_937901055.1 uncultured Rhodobacterales bacterium | reverse complement strand
GTCGCGTCATTAACAACCAATTCCCCGCCGTGATAGCCGCTAAACCCGCTGGAACCATGTTCCTGCGCCATGAACTCCCGACGCGGCGACCAAGGCAATTCATGGTCACTAATACGCAACTGCCCGTTTGGCGTATCAATATAATAACTGCTTATATTACCAACCTTATCCTTGGAGGCGCGAACGCTATAGCCCAATGATCTAGCCTTTCGCGCTGCCGCTAACATGTTCTCGCGTGTAGCCTTTTCTGCCGCTGTTGATGTCTCATGCGCTGCAATTTCACGGCCAATTCTAAGGTCACGAGCGCGGTTAACTGACCGCCTGACAAGTGGGTCTACCGACTGCGCGCCAACTCTGGAACCGTGAACCTCCGCTGCGTTTTTTGCAAAGCCGAGGGCCAACTCAAGATCAGCCTCATCAACAACTCCAGATTCGACCAACTCCTTAACAAGTTTTTTCGGGTTTCTGCGAGGCGCTTTCGTTCCTAGCGCATGCATTGCTTCGCCACTCAGCGCCCCGCTTTCATCCCGGTAAAGCCGCCGCCCAGCCTCATCAACCCAAGTCACGGCCTCGTCAACAGCCTGTGCTGGCCTGCTGTCCGCAACAGCCTTTATCCCCGCCTCTGTGGCATCGTCAAACATTCCGGCAGTTACACCTGGGGCTGCAAACATGGCCACACCTGCCATAAGTTCACCAAGCCCTGCAATCCTATCAACCCAACTTGAATCAGGAGCAACCATCTTATCAGCTCCGACCCCAGCATACTGGTAATCATCACCCGGCGACATAGCCCACGCAAAATTACCCGCCCGATTAAGAGCGTCTGAAAGGTGTGGCCCTAAGTAATAAGACAGCCCTCGATTCGCCTGCTGTCTAGGGGCAACAGGTGGCGAGGGAACAAGACCGGCATAAGCCGACTGCTCTGGATACATTGTATTAGACAGGGTAGATGTCATTGCTTGACCCATACATTTCGCTTAGCCATCTCGGGCGGCGCGGCCACAACGGGTCATCTTCCACCGCTGCTGGCTGCGCATTTCTTCCATCATCCGGCCCATATCCAAAATCACTCGGTGTTACCTGTGGCCCTGTTGGCGCGCTGAACTTAAGGTCCAAGAGGTCTGAAAGGTTCAAGCCAAAGAGGCTGGCGAAATTCTGCGCCTTGGCCGCTTCCTGCATCTTTTCATTAGTGGCCGCTGCTGCCTCTTCGACGGTGCTTTTAGCTGTCTCCATAGCGCCGCCCAACTTTTCAGATGTGGACCTCATTGCATCGCCGAGCCATGACGTTGCACTTGGGGCCGCTTCTGGTTCTGGCGCACCCTGTGCCGCGATAGACGGCGTATATCCAGCATAGCGCGTGTTTGTTTCTGGTACGGTTCCAGCCATCTCTGTAACAGGGGCCATCCAATCGGGATAAGCCGCGTCGCTCGGGTGTCTGTTCCACGTCCGCAAACTTGGTCCGTAATTTGTATCAAGGTGCATAGATTCAGCGATTGACGTTGGCCCCGCCGATGGATGCCCTGAATATGTGCCAACCCCTGTAGCGCCAGAACCAACGGCATTCAGCGCCAGCCGTTGACGGGCTTCTGGTGAATCTGCCCCGCCGAGCGTAAATGGCATTGATACGTCTACCGCTTGGCCTGTTGGGTGGTTTGCCGTTGACGAACGTCCTTGTACGCCAGACGTCACGTAGATGTCGTGCGCTTGCTTTTGGGCGAGGTCTTGAAGCATCGCAGCGGTTTCAGGCTGCATCCCCTCCAACGTGTTCCCAGAGTAACCCATGCCAGGACCGCCTGTAGGAAGCCCCATTGTGTACGTGGCCGGGATGTTGAAGTCTGGCGTCATGCTTGGCATTTGCTGTGATGGCATTGAAGGCCTGTCGCCGGGCGAAAACCCCCAATTGCTGCCCGATGTGTATCCAAGCAGGTCAGGCCCAGAAACAACAGGCGCGCCCATTGACATTGAAGGCGCAGGACCAGACACCGGAGCGCCCATTGAAAAGCCCCCAGACGCGGGCGCACCTTGATTGCCACCAAACCCGAAGGCGTCTGCTATTCCACCAAAAAAACTCATGGCATTATCCCCTGAATTGGAGGCAGATTACCCGCAACCTCCATTGGCTTAAGCCGCGTCTCTTGTGCGATCTGCGCGGCCTTAAGTTGGTCAACCTGCGTTTCGGCGTGGTTCTCAGCTATCTCTGACTCCATTTTCGCGGCCTCAAGTTTTGCTTTGTTCATTGCCATTTGCTGCATCGGGTCCGGCCCTTGGTTCTTTTGCGCAGCGGCTTTCGCCCTAATCTTATCAGCGAAGGAAGCAGGTAGCGGCGAATAGTCCATGATGTCCACCCAATCCTCCATCCCGAGGTCGGCGTTCTGCAACATTGGCAACATGGCTTGGATGACAGCCCACGATTTCTCTTTTTCGTTCGGAGCTTGCGGCGCATCATCCACGATTACGTCATAGTCTTTCGTGTCGTCAGCCATCGCCAGCGGAACGTACTGCACAAGGTCTTCCTTCATCACACGAACTAAGCGCCCGGTCGGAGCGATATATGTTCTGAGAAAATGCAGGATAGTTTCGCCTTGGTTCTTTCTGTAGAATCTCAGGCTGTCAAATAACTTGGCGAGCGTGGTCATTGCTGCCTGTCTACGCTGGTATTCAAGAACACCGGGCTGGTTTGCGTCGCGAAGGCCCAGCAGTTCCATATTCACACCAGACACATCTCGGATGGATGATATAGCAAACTCTGTCAGGGACATAAGAGCAGAAGGCATCTGCACGGACGGCTTGGGCTGCAATCTGCCAGCGGCAAGAGCGCCATCCTTCATCCATGTAACGCCATCAGCGGCGGCCCAGCTATCCTCAAACGATTGAGTATCATCAACCGCCCCAGCCTCGGCCATCACCCCGCCCTTGGCGTTGCTGTTGATGATGTGCAGGGTTTGGGACAGCCACTTATTCGCGTATTTCTGTGGGTCGATCATGCTGCGAAGGAGGCCAAACCAACGCTTATCCTTGCGGTCCCAGTGGCCAGTTATCACGTTGAATGTGGATGAATTCTTGTCGGGTTGGTTTTCATCAATGATTTCGGCGCGGCCAAGAAATGCTTGCTTCCATTCCCAGCGCGAGAATGACCGGCTAGGCGGAGCCATCGGAATGCGTTTGATAATCGCATCCCACTTGCTCTGCTCCATCTCGGCTTTTTCGCCGTTTGTCGGGTCGATATACTCAACAAGGCGCTGGCGTTCGCGGTACTGTATCCGAACAACCGTAACCGTGTCGCGTTGGCTGTCGTACTCGTCACCGTCGCCAGTGTATTCATCACCCGCAACATTGAGATGCTCGCTGCTGTCGGCTGTCT
>CALCGO010000249.1 GCA_937901055.1 uncultured Rhodobacterales bacterium | reverse complement strand
TGGTCGAAACGATCGCACAAGAGCGCTATCGCCTAGCTGAGAGCCTTGCCAATGCGCCTGGCCTAGAGCGGACTAATGAGCCGGACCAATGAACCGCGTTAGACCACCCTATGGGCCGCCTATGCCAATGAGGTCGATCCATGCCTAAGCTATCTTTGCGAGAAGCCACCCGTCGCTTTGCTGTCAGCCGCGCCACCCTCAATAAAAACTTGGCCAAAGGCAAGGTAAGCGGGTCGCGTGACGACGCCGGACATTGGCGCATTGATACCGCCGAACTGATGCGCGTTTATTCTCCGAGGGAAGCTGTAGGCTGGACTAAGCCGGATCAAGTGAGCCGCACTGAACCGGATCAAAAAGCCGATGTAGGCCACGACATTTCAACCCGCCTTGCCGTCGCTGAATCCGCCCTTGAGGCCGAGCGCGAAAAGAACGCGATGTTGCAGCGTCACTTGGATGATGTGCGACGCATGTTACCGCCGCCTGAAAGCCCAGGTTATCCTGCATTTAGGAAAAGGCCTCGCAGCTGGTGGCCATGGGATACCAATAAATAACCACCCACTTGAATTACGAACATGAGGTAAGACAAACCATGATCAAGCTACTTAGAACCGCCGCATTTTTGCTTTGCACGGCAGTCGCTGACCCCGCCCTTGCGCGCGAACTCTTGGCCTAATTCGGACACTGTGCGGCAAGAAAACAAACCAGTGTGCACCGCAAATGTTGCAAATGTTGCAAATGTTAAAGTACAATAAGGAAAACACCGCTAAGAAGGGCTAAAAATGTTTGTAATTGTATCTATTCGTGACTGACACGAAGCGGCTCCGCGCCTTTTCGAACAAATTACCAGCCGGTGAAACGACCGGTGCGGTGGGTGTGCGGCGCCTGCAATCCGCTTGGCCGTCGTGCCCTTGGGCAGGCAGATCACAACCGCACAAACAATAACCTCAATACCATCAAAGGGTACGGGTAACCATCAAAGGGTACGGGTAGCGACTCCACCAAAGTGATCTCGGAAACTGCGCTGCAACAATCCCGTGTCGACGCGCAACGCCACCAACCATCGCACCAGGCTCGTAGCTTTCCGCCACAAGCGCTGCGCCAGCGTACGTTGAATCTTCTTGCGCGCCAAAAATTACTTCCGTCATCAAGCATGAAACCACCTCCATATCAGTTGGAGGTCAGACTCTCAGATTAAGCCAAAACGCGATACCATGGGGCGTACGCAGCGTTGCGCTACTGCGAAGGCAAGGTCGATAAGATCATGGCCTTATGAACGCCGATCAAGTGGCTGAGGCGCTGGAGCAGGTGAAGGACGCCCCCGGCTAAATGACCTGGGCTTGCCCTTGGAGAGCGCACCAAAGCCGTGTCGCGCAAGCTGGCAGAAGCACGTGATATCCTATTTTTGGGCCGTAGACCGATGCATTCACTGGCCAAAAAGATTGCTTTAAAATCAATTAGACCAGCTAGATACACACCATAGCGTATGTATCACTGGAACTTAAGCGTGGACCAATCGCGTTGGTCGACAAACATGTCCCCACCATCGTTATGGCGCCGTGCGCCGCGTTGTTCGAAAAGACCATTTCCAACATGCAAGAGGTCATGGCACGCGGCGGCAGGGTCTTGCACGAAGCGCGCCAACCTTAACATTTGTTAGCATACCGGCCCCGGTCAGGGCTGGGTGTCAGGATAAACGATGGCCCGTTCAATCCGCCAGCCGTCGAAGGGCAGGTTGACGGTCACTCCTTTGGTTTCCCCTTGGAACAGGCCTAGGTGTTTCCCAAGCAACTCAGCACCTTTGAACACGCCAGCCGCGTTGAAGGTTTCACCGTCCTTGCACCGCTCCATCGCTGAGACGATACTTTCCAGCACGTAGTCTTGCGTGATGTTGGTTCTGTCGGACCGCTCAGCCTGGGCCTCAGCGATAGCGGCGCTGATCTCAGGTTTACTTAGGTTCTCTGCGCCAATGGCATAAGCCGTCTTTGCGCTGTATCCCGCACGCATTGCGGCCTGCGTGGCGTTTAGGTCGATCAGATATTCTTCGACAAAGCATTCTTGCTTAGGTGTGAGCGGCATTTTTACGTCCCCGTGGGTGATTTTGGTTAAGCCAATGAAAACAAAGGTTTTTCGCCAGAATAACATTATTGCGCGCCTTTCAAAATACGTCGAAAATGGCCGGATTTCGGCTAAGTCCCTGATTTCATTCAATCCGTAGGTTAACATAATGAGTGTTATACGCCTTTGCCTTTTGCCTCGCGCGCGCGTTGACGCTTCCAAAAACCCCGCACCCCGGATCCCCATTTTGCAGATGCGCGCAAATATCAGCCTTCACCAGTCCCGAAAAGCAACTGCCCCAAGGATATGATCGCCCCTGCCCCTGAGAGGCGTTAGGGCGTCATTCTCGTTTAAATCGAAACAATTCAATCGCTTAATAAGCTGTGTGGTTTTTATAGAGTTTCGCGCGCGCGTTCACCAGCTACTGAGGATGTCGTCAAATGGCCCTGTAGGTGTTCCATGCAATGGCGCTGCGTGTGGTGCCGCGCGTGGCCGCCCATGCGTTCGATCGAGTATAGCACAAGCCGCCGAGACCCGCGCCGCTTCGCTGGTGCCGTTCTGCGCAATGTCTGCCAGTGCCTGGATAGCGATATGCACTTGCCCTTCGAGCAATCCCGACAGCGCCGCCCGCATGGCCGCTGTGTCTGCGTTTTGAGATCCAGTCGGACGCCCTGCGCCTGGTCTATTACCGCCGCGTGCCATGATTGAAATCCTTTGATTGTTTTTCAAGTGGCCGTAGAGCGCCGCTGAGGGCTATTAGAGGCCGTTTCGGGATCCCCCCTGCCCTCTTTGTGCGTAAACTCGCTGTGAGGGCCGCTGAGGGCCTGCCCTGCGTCATTGCCAGCCAAGCCGCCGCTGCTCTGCGTCTCCGATGGCGCGGGATATGCCAAAACGTTTGCCCTCTATCCGACCTTCGCCGCCGTGATGGCGTGTCACCCGCAGATCGTTTGGAATTTTCCGCCCATAGCGCAACCGCGTTTTTGGTGTTGCCTTGCCGAGATATTCACCTGCGTTTTCTTTGCGCCGACTAAGATACCACGCGCCGGTGATCGATCGTGCGATGCACTTTGTCTTGCCGTCATTGGCCCCGAGATCCTCGCCTGTCCAGATGGCCACTTGAGCCGCAAGGGCGGACTGTAGGCGTGGCGGTAAATGAAGCGCGATGTGCCAGTGCTCGCCATGGTGTTCGTTTTTGCCGCCGGTGTATTCCCGCACCCAAATGCACGACCATGTGACGCCGCGACCGGTGACCCATTTTCGTAGCAATTCGAGAAAGACCCGATACCCGTCCCATAGGTGGCCAATATGAAAAACGCTGTCCGAACCTATTCTTTGCAGATGAGCTGCGTTGACGGTCAGCATTGTCGTTATCGGCGATCGAATTTGCGATGCGAAACGGACTGCGCCAACCATGCGCCGTTCAGCGTCCAGTGGTAAATATCTGGTTTCTGGGTAGCGGGTTTGCCCTACCTAGGCGCGGATGCCGTCCAGATGCGCGCTTTTCCAGTGTTTGCGACTTTTGGCTAAGTGTCGCGCCCTGCTTGATAATCATTCTGCGCCCTTCGCTGTTAGGCAATCACCGGTTTCATCGGAATGTTACCGAAAAAACGGAAGCGACTCAATATGTGGTAAGAACAAAAAAAGAACGGGTCACCATGTAGTGCGTCGATGTGAATGGCGCTTAGATTGCCAGGTGGCGCTTTGTGAGTGCCGACCAGTGCCAAGAAACCGACTTATCCACAGGCTGTCCTCTTTTTCTCTATTTCATCTTCCTTTTCGGGGGGTGCTAAGTCCCTGCCACGTATGAATAAAGTGGTCGTATAAACTACGTTTGGCGGGTCTGCGCCTACGTTTGGCGGGTCTAAAACTACGTTTGGCGGGTGAAAAACTACGTTTGACGGGTGTCGCCTACTTGATAGCCTTCAACGTATTTTTTACCGTAGGGCCATGGCAAAGATCACAACCCTCGATGCAGTCCGTATGCACCGCCCTGATGCTGATGCGATTGTCGCCGCTGGTGAGGTGGTGGACCTACGTTTTGTATCAGGTGGGAGCCTGAGCCTAAGGGCTGCAAAGTTGTTTTGCCTGTTGATCTATGAAGCTGGTGTGAAGGTCGCCGATCCGGTGCAACATCGGATCAGTTTTGCCTCGTTGAACGAGACCCTTCACCAGTCTCGTAATGAACTGGTCGATGCCATCACGGAATTGCACGGCACTATTGTTTCGGTCCAGCTAGTGAATAATGAGGGCCGGGCTTACACCAAGAGCGGCCCGATCCTTAGCGACGTCGAGCGCGAACCCGATAGCCTAGATGATGCCGAAATTAGGGTGGAGTTTTCGCCAACCATGCGCCGCGTCATTGCTGACAGTAATCATTGGGCATCTGTGTCGCGCCGGGCTGTTTTAGCATTTTCTAGCAAGTATGCGCTGCGCCTTTATCTGCACGTAAGTTTGCGTGTGAACCTGCGTAAATCGTCCGAGGTCATTGACCTTGATGAACTGCGTGACGTTCTAGGCATTCCATCCAATAAACTAAAACCATGGCACAACTTCAAAAACCGCGCGCTTGATCTTGCCGTCGCCGAGGTCAATCAGTTGGCAGGTTTCACCGTCGCTTATCGCCCAATCAAACGTGGTCGCCGGATAGTCAGTGTGGAACTTGCATGGGGCAAGAAAGAACAAGCTGACCTGATCGAGGCGCAGCGCGAACTAGACCGCCCGCGTGTGGGCCGGACAGCCCGCCG
>CALCGO010000248.1 GCA_937901055.1 uncultured Rhodobacterales bacterium | reverse complement strand
AAGCAACTTCAAAGCGCCGCCTAATCATACCGTCACCAACTTTTGGGCATAACTCTGTGATCATCAAAATGAACATAAAAACTGGCACCCAGAGGACAAATTCCACTGTTGTGGCACCGCTGTCATCGCTGAAATTACGAATCAGCTGCTTTGCACGCACAATTATGCGGCGCTTTTGACTAATACTCTGCATTATCTATACCCAAGTCCAATATGCCCCATTGAGTCAATGTGTTAGCATTGAGCCAACTGCCCTGATATGTATTTTGGAAAACTAGTCACTAATTCGATACAAAGCACGAAATGTGCCTAATTTTTAATACTATACTGCAGGTTATGATATAGTAACTCACGAACATTTCAAGGTTTCTTCAGATCGACCACTCGCATGGGGTCTAGCCTCAATCGGTGATCCGCTTGTGAACAAGACGAGAAGCGGCGAACACTACCGCTACGATTGGCACTGTTACCACCGCCAACACCAGCGATTTATCGTAGCCGTATTTGTAACCTATTGGAGTCAATAAATATCCCGCCAAGCTAACGGCATAGTAACTGATCGCGACGACGGACAAACCTTCAACCGTTTCTTGCAGGCGTAATTGCAGAGCGGCGCGACGATCCATTTGTATCAACACTTCGTGACTTTGCTCCGAGGCGGCAACATCAACACGTGTTCGTAGCAGGTTGGCCGCACGTTCTGCCCGGGCCGACAAGTCTTTTAGGCGTTCTTGTGCAGACCGGCACGTTCGCATGGCGGGGTCGTAGCGCCGCGTCATGAACTCGCTGAACAATTGGCGCCCCTGAAGGCGTTCTTCGCGAAGTACCGATATACGACGGCTAACAATGGCCTCATAGGCACCGGCTGCACCGAAACGAAAGGCGGTGGATGATGACAGCAACTCGATTTCCGCAGCCATTATTAATAATCGGTTAAGCGTCTCGATATCATCCCCGTCGCCTTTCGCCATTTGCTGCACGATTTCGGTTAATTCAAAATCCAGATCAGCCACGCGGCGCGAAACCGACCGTGCTATCGGTAGCGTGAGCATCGACGCAGTTTTATAGGTCTCGATCTCCAACAGGCGTTGCACAATCCGCCCGAGGCGCCGCAACCCGATGTCAGGTTTGGTAAGAACTGCGAAACGGACATGCCCGGCCTCGTCTATACGAAAGTCACCGGCAACGATGGCTTCGTTATCAATCACCCGAGAGGCGGCAAGGCTTTCCGGTACAAACCAGTTCGGAATTTTGGTGCTCAAAATTCGCTCTAGATCTGCTTCGTCGTTGTATTCTTCCACGCGCACCAACGCGGACGTCAGGACAGCCCCCGGGGCATCCGCCAACCAGTCTTTTGGAAAAATCGAGAACACAGCGGCATCAAACGGAGTCTCGGCGACGCTATCTGCGAAGATAGTGTAGGTGACGAATTCGGTGTGCATCTCCCACTTCAAGAAGCCGCGCCCGAGTGGGCCCGAATAATGATCCGCATTTGGAGCAGGGTGTGCCGCCCCGTGACGGTCCAACAGGTCAATCAGATGTTGGCGATCAAGCGTGCGATCCCGTTCTATCGCCTTATTCGGTTTTTTGATCGCAAGGAAAGCGGCACGGCAGGGGGCTTTCAGTTCGGGAAACGGGCGGGCGTGTAATTCATTGCTAAGTTCGTACCGTAGCGGGTGGTTGGGGAGTGTCGTTTCAGACATAAATGCCTCCTTAGGTTCGCCCGAACAGGCGTTCTATATCGCTCATCTTTAGCTCAACATAGGTCGGTCGGCCATGGTTGCATTGCCCCGAATGCGGCGTTGCTTCCATTTCGCGCAGCAAGGCGTTCATCTCGGGTGCGGACATACGACGCCCTGTTCGCACAGATCCGTGGCAGGCGACACGGGACAGGATCGCCTCGATCCGGTCTTTGACGGTTTGGGTCTGGCCAAGATCGGCGAGCTCGTCTGCGATATCCTCGATCATCGCGCGGGCGTTTACCTCGCCAAGGATGGCCGGGGTTTCGCGGACGCAAATTGCGCTGCCGCCGAAAGGTTCGATGGTGAGGCCGAGTTCGGTAAGATCCGGCGCGGCCGCCAAAAGTCGAGAGATATCGTCGGCAGACATTTCGATAATTTCGGGGATCAGGAGGGCTTGAGCGGCAACACCTTTTTCGGCCATTTGGTTTTTTAGCCGCTCATACACCAGCCGTTCATGGGCGGCGTGGGCATCCACAAGGATCATACCGTCGTTGGTTTGCGCGATGATGTAGTTTTCATGCAATTGCGCACGGGCAGCCCCGAGGGGGAGCGCCTCGTCAAGGGCTGAAGCCTCATCCGACGCGCTGGGCACGGGTTCCACCCGACCCGACGCATGGTCGAAATCGGTGAATCCTTCTTGGAAGCCGTCCTGTTGGATTGGCTGTTGGAACTGGTAAGCGCCGCGCAGGGCTGATTGGGATGCACGATCCATTTGGTAGATGCGCCCTTGCGGGATTTCCGGCCGCATCGCACCGAGGGTGGCGTCTGAAACCGTGGTGGAAGCACGGTGGCCTGCCTCGGCGAGTGCGTGCTTTAAAGCTGATACAATCAGCCCGCGCGCAAGAC
>CALCGO010000247.1 GCA_937901055.1 uncultured Rhodobacterales bacterium | reverse complement strand
TGCTGCCTTTGCTTCTGGACGCAGAGGCGTCGTGGCATTGTGGTCTAGGTAAACCCTGCTCATTCCTCGTCTACCAATTGAACAAACGCTGGAACCGCTGGGCATGGCGCTAGTTCGTCACCGGTGATGTCGCTAAGGCGTGTTTGGTGCAGGAACACGTAGACATGGGCAGACAGGCGCTCCCATAGTTTGTCGGTCAACTGTTGCGCATTGGTGTCTTGGTCGCCACCACTGGCCCCGGCGCCACGCGACATGGCATCCATGGTTTCGTCCACCGCGCAGAGGATCTCGGAAATGCGAATTTCAGTCGTAGGCGCAGCAAGACGGTACCCGCCGCCTGGGCCGCGCACTGATTCTACAATTTCAGCTCTGCGGAGCTTCACGAATAGCTGTTCGAGATAGGCGAGTGATATTCCTTGGCGTTCCGAAATTTCGGACAACGAAATCAGTCTATCCTTGCCCTCATGCGCCATATCGACCAGCGCAATCATCGCATAACGTCCTTTGGTGCTGAGTTTCATGGCCTGTTCCGATCTACGAGAGGTTGACGCAAGCCCCCACAGGGCTTACTTCGTTACCTAGTAATCAAGGGGTTTCCCCTGAATTTAGAATGTTTCTAGGTTGGTTGACTGATTAAGTCAAGCATTCGGTCAACCCCTTAAGTCGTTGGAGCGATTTTGTATGCCTGAGGTTATTTTCGCCGGACCAGATGGTCGGCTAGAAGGTCGTTATCACCCCCAAAAAGCCAAGGACGCGCCGATCGCAATCATATTGCATCCGCATCCTGAACATGGCGGGACAATGAACAACAAGGTTACGCATAACCTGCACTATACCTTCCACAAAATGGGCTTCACGGTGCTACGGTTCAATTTCCGTGGCGTTGGACGCAGCCAAGGTGAGTATGATCAAGGTATTGGTGAATTGTCGGATGCGGCAGCCGCACTGAACTACTTGCAAGGCATGAACCCGAACGCCAAGCATTGCTGGGTTGCCGGCTTCCAGTTTGGCGCATGGATCGGTATGCAATTGCTGATGCGCCGCCCAGAGGTGTCCGGTTTCATTTCCGTGGCTCCGCCTGCAAATATGTATGACTTCAGCTTCTTGGCGCCCTGCCCTGCGTCGGGCCTGATTATCAATGGTTCTGATGACAAAGTTGTGCCGCCGGAGCCCGTTGAAGAACTGGTCGAAAAGCTGCATCAGCAAAAAGGCATCACGATCACACACGAAGTTATCGAGGGCGCGGGCCACTTCTTTGACCCCGGAATGATCGAGATGTTGGACCTAACGGAAAACTATGTCCGCCGCCGGATGACAGAAACCACGCGCTGATAAGCCTCTTAGGTGCGGTTTTTCCTGTGTGCGAATGATTATTCACCTTGTTGACTTGTTTTTACTTCGCGAATACTTAGATGTTAGTGGTATTAACATCTAAGTATTGCGGAGACAAAAATGGACAGTGAAACAACAGAGCGCCCTTCCCGTTGGGCACGCCTAATCCCGATGATCGTATTGATAATCTGCTTTGGTCTAGCCGAAGCCGCGTTGTACATCATCGCG
>CALCGO010000246.1 GCA_937901055.1 uncultured Rhodobacterales bacterium | reverse complement strand
CACGACATTGTTTTCACGCCCACCGCGTTTAGTAATCAAGTGAAACTCGATTTCTGTACTGAACCGGTCAGGAAGGATCGGACGCACCAGGCCCTTGTTGGCCCAGTTTTCGGCAAAATGCGTCGGTATGAAGCCCAGGTAACAACCAGACAGCACGAGAAGCATTGCAGCATCCATGTCTTCGGTGAAGGCTGTTGGCTGGGGCAGCGTGTCGGGCTTGTTAATTGCATGCTCTAACCCGGAACCCGAAGAAACCACGGCAAAATTACCAAGTTTCCTGGCAACCTCGGTTTCATCCTCAATACCAGCCAACGGATGGTCAGCGGCACAATAAAGCGCAACCGTTTCGGCAAATAACACCGTGTAGTCCAGGCCGGAAATACGATTGGGATACAGACCAATGCTCAAATCATAACGCCCTTCCAGCGTACGGCTTTGCTGATCTGCGGAACGGGTCTCCTCTAACCGGAAGACGACCTCGTTCTCACGAGTTTGAAACCGTCGAATTGCTTCGGGCAATTTCAAAGTGGGATTGGTTGCCATATTGGCCTGCATGCCGATTTTCACCTCGCCGACAAGACGGTCTTGGATTTCTGCCGTCGTCAGGTTGAAGTTACTAAAGGCACCCAGAACGTTTTGTGCGGCATCGTAGACGGCCCGGCCTTGTTCGGTCATGCCAAAGCCTGAGCGCCCCCGATGACAAAGCGTCATTCCCAATTGCTCTTCGAGTTCCTTCATCTGGATGCTGATAGTAGCGGCCGATTTCCCGAGAATGGTTTGTGCCGCCGAAAACCCGCCTGAATCGACGACAGTAACGAATATCTGCAACTTGCGGATCGAGTTTTCGTGCAGGCTTAGCACCATGTTTCCCCTAATAATTCGAAAGTAGGCTTTGGTCATTTTGGATTTATTTGGGGTTTATTACCACCCAAAATCGAACAACAGCAGCACCCCTCAATCGACAGAAAGATCGTCATGACACAAAACAAACTTGATCATCTTCGCGCCCTAGCCGAGAAAACCGATCTCAATGACAAAAAATTGCAGGAGTTTCTCGACAGAGGCGGAGCACATGGCGGTGACAAGCGCGAACATGTAGCACCCTATGCTGGAGTTTCCACGTTTCTCCGTGCCCCCCTGCAAGACGGATTCGAAGGGCTTGATATTGCGCTTTTAGGGGTGCCATTCGATCTGGCGGTTACCAACCGACCGGGAACCCGTTTTGGGCCAGCCCAAGTGCGCGAGATGTCAGTCTTGGCAGCTGGCCCTAAACACCATGTCAGCGGGACGATCCCAGCCGCGATAACCCGCTTCGCCGATTGCGGGGATGCACCGATACCAAACACCTATGACCTCGACTTGGCGACACAGGATATTGAAAATTTCTATCACAAGGTCATAAACGCCGGAGTCGTGCCACTCTCGGTTGGTGGAGACCATTCAATCAGCTATCCTATCCTAAAAGCTGTTGGTCGCGATGCACCGGTTGGTATGATTCATATTGATGCTCATGCCGACACAGGAGGCCCATTTAACGGCTCACGATTCCACCACGGCGGCCCTTTTCGCAACGCTGCCCTTGCTGGCGTTCTAGACCCCGAGCGAGTGGTGCAAATTGGCATCCGTGGACGTGCTGAACCGCATTGGGATTTCTCCTATGACAGCGGCATGCGCGTTATCCACATTGAAGAATTCTACGAAATGGGACTTGAGGCAGTGCTGGCCGAAGCAAGGGAAATTGTTGGAGACGGACCAACTTATGTGAGTTTTGATGTCGACAGCATAGATCCTGCGTTCACACCAGGTACCGGCACGCCTGAGACCGGTGGATTTTCTCCGAGAGAGGTACAGGCGCTGATCCGAGGGCTCGACGGGCTGAACCTAGTTGGAGGTGATGTTGTTGAGGTATCACCGCCGTTCGATCAAACTGGGAATACGGCACTGGTCGCAGCAACGATGCTATGGGAGATTCTTTGTGTTTTGTCGGTTTCAGTCGCTGGTCGCAATCAGTAAGTGTCGCGCCAAAAGCATGGTATGTAGCATCAGCTGGTTCGCGGCACACATCCACCATTGAAGCAGCTTTGGAAGAAACTGTGCCGCGAAACAATTAGTCGACTCTTTGGTCATAGAACGGTCTTCGCGGATTATCGCATTGTTATTGTCCAGTCTGGTGTTTTCACTTTCGGTACAATGTCACAGCGGGATAAAGTTTGAGAAACTGCATCTGCTGGCTGACGATCAGTCCCGACATTCGTGCCGAGCGCAGCATCGGTCAAATTGGGCTCTTTCCTGCCGTTCGCTGCGTTTTGGTTGAGGGTCCGCTCAGACTTGCCACTTGTCCACTTCACCACACTTTCTCCAAATGCTCTCGCATGACCTCCAAGGCGTAGCCTGAGCCGTAGTTGGCGGCGACTGTGTTGGTGCTGTGCCCAAGGATGGCCAGGGAGATGGCCTCGGG
>CALCGO010000245.1 GCA_937901055.1 uncultured Rhodobacterales bacterium | reverse complement strand
CAAACACAAAGTCATCTGGACTGACCCTGATATTGAAACCATCTGGATTGCTGTGTTTTATAATCCAAACGCGGCTTAATCGTCCATGTTTTTTTACATGCGCATGGGTAACGGCAAACTGATCACCCGCGCGAAACAACACCCGCCTAATCCATTGGCCTTTTTAGGTCGGTTTTTCCAGCAACCCCGCCTGATCGCCGGCTGGCTATTCGCGGTCATCCGGTCCTGCGGGTGGTGGGCCTATGTCGTTTATCTGCCGATCTTCGCTGTCCAAAACAATCTAGGCAATCAACTAGGTGGGATGCTTTTGTCGGTAACGAACGCTGCACTCTTTTTATCGCCGTTTATGCTGCGTTGGATGCAAAACAGATCTGTTCGCCGTGCGGTCCGAACCGGTTTTTTAGGGGTTGCGGTTTTGTTCTCTACTGCGAGTTTGACCGCGGCAGTACCATTGGTCACAGTGGCGTTGTTGTTTACTGGTAGTTTCTTTTTGATTCTTTTGGATATCTGCGCCGGACTGCCGTTCCTGATGGCGGTTAAACCATCTGAACGCACCGAGATGTCGGCGATTTATTCCTCCTTTCGAGACGTATCCGGCATCGCGACACCAGGCGTGGCGTGGCTAATCCTACTGGCCGCCCCGATTTCGGGTATTTTCGCTGCAGCGGGCGTTGCGGGTGTGCTGGCCTGGAGTCTCGCGGGTCGCTTACATCCACGTTTGGGTGAAACCCGCATCAAACCGGTTTCGGAGCCCGACCCGCCCTCACCTGCAACGGCTCAGATCGCCGAATAGAACTTATAATGCAGAAAGGCTTCCGATGGGACTTTGTGCATGTTTGTCTAGCACTGCCGCCATTCGGGTCGCCAAAATGCTGCGCGACGCACGAATGGCGGCAATGCGAATGCTGCACTGCGGTGCCGTATTGCAACATTACGAGTAAGATGAAGGTCGGCAATGGGCCTATTCTGTTGAAAAACTCCGATTTAGGCCAAAACCGGAAAATATTTCCCTGCACGGAGCTGGAGGGAAATTTTGGCGAGGGGTTCGGCTCAAATGGACTTAAAGCGCTGCTGCGGCTCCTTGGAGCCTTTCGCGGCAATCCTCAATGAGTTTCAGCAAAGATATGCTTTTGGCGGAAATTTTCGAAATCCTAATATTGGAGTTTTTCAACAGAATAGGCCGATAGCAGCCCTTAGTTGACCAACTTCGATGCGCCCAATCGTACGGAGGATTGGCGTACCATTACATGAACAATTGTCATTATAACCCCGCGTCATCTGGGTGCACTTCAACCCAATGATGACTGCATCCCCATATATCTAAATATGCCTCTCGAATCCGCCCACGAAACTCTTCCGCAAGTTCAGTTACACTTGCGAACCTGAAAGCTTATCAAGCGCAGGTGAAGCCAACCGTGCCCAGACCATACTGCCCCAAGCCTTTGAGACGCGTCGTTTGACTCACCAAGACCCGCGAAGGTTCAACCCTATCAGCAACAAGCTCACGCTTTCCCCATAGGACCAACCAAGACTCCCACGGCTTCCTCCTTGAGAGGTTTGTCAACGCGGGCCACAGTCAGCCCCAAACCAAAATCTTGCGCTATCGCCCGCATCGAAAAACCTTAACCAAAGCGGACGTGCCTAGCCAATTTTACTTTGCTGAAAACGCAGCTTGACCGGGGTGGTGTTGAAGCTAACGTTTCCAAACGCTCTTTGCGGCAATAACTGATTCTAAAGGATTGTAAGATGGATGAATTGGACGTGGACGCGCTACGGATTTTGAAAGCTGTTGCAAACGAATATAGGAGGGTTTTGATCTTTGAAGTTGATGATTGGGCGATCGATGAGCTCGTAAGATACGGGTTAGTCAGCGTCCGACAGCTTCACAACGCTGATGAATTGACTCTGACTAACGAGGGTGAGTGGTATCTGGAAAACCTTCTGGGTGAGTAAAAAAGCAAGTTTTCTGTCTGTCAAATTCCTGTTTTCAACAGAATAGGCCGAAAGCAGCCTCTGTCACTAAGGGCGGAATGCAGACTTTCGCCGCACTTGCGAGCGGAAAAGCGGATTTCCACAAAGCGGACATCCGCTTCGATTGCGGTGCTATCAGTCAATTAAGGGCACAGTCTTGCCGTCAAGAAAGTGATCTAGGTTGCGCAAATGAGTTTGGTGTTCGCAATTAATTGCAGACAGTTCCACGCCGAGTCGCGGCAGTTTTGTTCCATCTGAACTGCAGTGCATCGCAAAAAGATAAGACTAGTATAAATTTGCCTGACAGCTCCTATAAATAACTTGAACGACTCACCCTTTCGTGCAAGCGTTTTCAGATGAATGATCTTGATTGGATGACAGAACTGGTTTCGCGCACGACAGGTGCCGCGCGTGGTCTTGCGGCGCGTGGGTCGCCCAGCGCGTAATATTACGACACCCCAGGTAATCTGTTTCTTTTCAAAAAGAGTCTACACATGTCATCATCAAACGTACGCCGATCCGGAGGACGCGCTGCGCGCCAAGCGCTGCGGGCCGCCCCCCTCGAGAAAGATCTCCGTCCTATTCGCGCAGGCATGTCAGGGGGTACATATAAACCCCTGTCAGACGCCGAAGTATTGCGCATTCACCACGCAGCCCTTGATGCCTTAGAACAAATCGGGTTGGCAGACGCCCCTCCATCAGGTGTTGAAATATTGACCAAGGCCGGTGCTATTCAAGGCGATGATGGGCGCATCCGTTTCCCACGCGCATTGATTGACGACATGCTCGCGGTTGCGTCTAAAAAGGTCACGCTATATTCGCGCGATGGCGAGAACGACCTCGAACTTTGGGGGGATCGCGTACATTACGGCACTGCGGGTGCGGCCGTTCACTTGGTTGACGTACATGGAAATGAATATCGTGAATGTACAGTACAAGATTTGCATGATGCCGCCAAAATCGTACAAAAGCTTGATAACTTACATTTTTTCCAACGCCCGATGGTGTGTCGTGACATTCCTGACAATTTGGAAATGGACTACAATACGATCTATGCCGCCTGTCAGGGCACCACAAAACATATAGGCACCAGCTTTAGCGAGCCAAGCCATATGAAAACATGTTTCGATTTCATCTATGATGTCGCAGGTGGTGAAGGTGCCTATCGTGACCGCCCATTTGTGTCTAATTCCAATTGTTTCGTTGTTCCACCGATGAAGTTCGCGACGGAAAGCTGCGAAGTAATGGAGGCCTGCATTCGCGGCGGGATGCCAGTGTTGTTATTGTCTGCTGGCATGGCTGGTGCTACCGCGCCCTCAACCATTGCTGGCGCAATTGTTCAGGCAACCGCTGAATGTCTGGCCGGCATGGTTTATGTTAACGCAATTGCACCTGGTCACCCGGCTATCTTTGGAACATGGCCCTTTGGTCTTGATTTGCGCACGGGCTCGATGAGCATAGGGTCTGGCGAACAGGCGTTGTTGACTGCGGGCTGTTCGCAGATGCATAAATTTTACGGCCTGCCGGGGGGCGCTGCTGCGGGGGCATCCGATTCCAAAATGCCGGATATGCAATCTGGATGGGAGCAGATGTGTTCTAACGTGATGGCAGGCCTATCTGGTCTGAATATGGTATACGAGTCCGCAGGCATGCACGCGTCCCTACTTGGGTTTTGCCATGAATCCCTTATCCTTGGCGACGATATCATCGGCCAAGCGTTGCGCTGTGTGCGCGGGATCGAGGTAACGGATGAAACTCTCGCATTAGATCAAATCGCTGATGTTTGTATGAACGGCCCCGGCCATTACCTTGGCACAAATCAAACCTTAAGCCGTATGCAAACCGATTATGTCTATCCAACGCTTGGTGATCGTACCAGCCCTAAGGAATGGGCCGAGAAAGACAAACCAAATTTGCTGGTAAAGGCGACAAAGGTGAAAGAGGGTATTCTGTCAAAACCTTCAGATGCTAAATTTGACGGAGCCCTTGATAAGATGCTGCGCAACAAGTACGCAATTCATCTTAATCCGATTTAACGGCTCTCGCCATTGTCTAAAAAGGATCCAAGCCTTTTGCCAATTGCAGAAGGTTTGGATTTATAGCATCAGTGGAACACACTGACCAAAATATTGGAAGCAAGACATGGCACTGTTGCTTGGCGTTGACACGGGCGGGACATATACGGACGCCGTTCTGATCCGCGATGAAGTTACTGTCGTCGCTTCGGCTAAATCTCTTACCACGCGCCACGATCTTGCGCTTGGTATCGGTGCTGCAATCCGCGCCGTTCTCAAACAAAGTGGTGTGAAGCCATCCGATATCGCGCTCGCTTCGCTGTCCACCACACTGGCTACGAACGCGCTGGTTGAGGGCCAAGGCGAACGTGTCGGCCTCGTCTATATCGGGTTTCGCGAACAAGATTTGTTGAGCCACGGCTTAACCGATGCACTCAAAGGCGATCCTTCGATCGTCCTCGCAGGCGGGCACGATCATTCCGGCAGCGAGGCCGCTGCTTTTGACGCAAATGCTTTAAAAGAGTGGTTGAACGCCGATGGTGGAACTGTGTCCGCCTATGCTGTCGCCAGCAAGTTTGCCACCCGCAATCCAGCACATGAATTGATTGCGGCAGATTTGATTGCCGAAAAAACAAACCATCCCGTCAGCCAATCGCACCAACTCTCAGCCAAGCTCAATGGCCCCAAACGCGCGTTGACGGCTGTTCTAAATGCACGCCTCATCGGCATGATCGACCGCCTAATCGCCCAAGCAACCGGCGAGCTGAAATCCCTTGGCATCGATGCCCCCCTTATGGTTGTCCGCGGCGATGGCGCATTGATTGGCGCCGAACTTGCCCGAACACGGCCGATTGAAACGATACTTTCTGGCCCCGCAGCTTCGCTTGTTGGTGCGCGTTGGCTTACTGGCGCTGACCATGCGCTTGTGTCTGATATTGGTGGCACAACAACTGATGTTGCTATTCTTCGCGATGGGCGACCGGCTATTGATATCGCGGGTGCCCGTGTCGGCCCGTATCGTACAATGGTCGAAGCCGTCGCTATGCACACTACGGGTCTGGGTGGTGATAGCGAGGTTCGGTTCATATCCGAGGGGTTGCAAGGCGGGATCACGCTGGGTCCACGCCGGCGCATTCCCATCTCTCTTATCGCAAGCCAAGCGCCTGATGTGGTCCTTCCTGCGCTAGAGCGTCAGGCCGCCGCATCCCTAGCGGGTGAGCATGATGGGCTGTTCGTTCGTGCCGTTCCAAACGTGGCACGCGACGGACTTGGGGCACGCGAGATCACGCTGCTCAAACGGATCGGAAGCACGGTGCATCCTTTAGGCGATATTATCGAATCTCGTATTGATTTGTCCGCTTATAGTCGCCTGATTGACCGCGGTTTGGTTCAAGTGTCCGGTCTCACACCATCCGATGCAGCGCATGTTTTGGGCCTTATGGATACTTGGAATACAGACGCCGCCCGATTGGCTTTGGAACAGTTTGGGCGCCGAAGAACTGGCGCAGGCAATAAGCTTGCTTCTGATCCGCGCGACATGGCCAAGCTCGTGATTGACCGTTTAACCCATCAAACGGGGCTAGCTCTTTTGGAATGCGCTTTCACCGAAGAAGAAACCCCTTTTGGCCTTCCGCCTGCCGATCTTGCCCGCCACGTCTTGACCCAAAGGGGGTTAGCGGGTCACAGCGGTCTAGTGCGCGTTGATACCGGCCTCGCTGTCGATGTCATCGGTTTAGGCGCATCCGCATCAACCTATTACCCAGCGGTTGGCGATCTTTTAGGCTGTAAGATGACCTTACCGGAATACGCAGGCGTCGCCAACGCCATCGGTGCCGTAGTGGGCCGTGTGATGATCCGTAAGCGCGGCACAATCACTTCCCCCTCAGAAGGCGAGTTTCGCGTACATCTAGACGGCGCCCCTGAGACATTCGTCTCTAAAGACGCCGCATTCACAAGGCTGACCGCTCACCTCACCGAACAAGCCCGTATTGAGTCGCGCGCATCCGGTGTTGAAGACATCGACATCACCGCTTCACGTACCGTCAAATCCGCCAAAGCCGAAGGTCGCGAGATGTTTCTGGAAGCCACGCTCACTATTGAAGCCTCCGGTCGCCCAAGAATAGCCGACAGTTAGACATTGCCAGAGGAAACCTAGTTGAATCGGCCAGGGTGGCGAAGTCGCGTTATCGAAAGACCAAA
>CALCGO010000244.1 GCA_937901055.1 uncultured Rhodobacterales bacterium | reverse complement strand
TGCTGCTCAGGCCATGCCGCCCCTTGGTGCCGATAACATGCGCGCCACTGATCAGTCGCACACCCGTCAGTGTCGGCGCATCCAGCCGGGCATCGACGATAGCTGTGACATCAACACCTTTTGCCATCAGGTCTACCGCAGTGCGATGGCCATCATCATTGTTGGTGAAGACCGCCACCATCCGCGCGGGCGTCGCAGCCCAGCGGTTGGCATAGGCCCGCATCGATCCTGCCAGCATCACCCCCGGACGGTCGTTGTCCGGGAAAACAATTGGACGCTCGGTTGCCCCGGCACAAAGGATCGCGCGCTTGGAATATACCCGCCACAATGTCTGCCGCGGCTTGCCTTCCACAGGGGTGTGCAGATGGTCCTGCACCCGTTCGACCACACCGTAAATCCCGTGGTCAAAGGCCCCCATCGCCGTGCTTCGCGGCATTAGGCGCACATTGTCCATCGCGGTTAGCTCGGCCACAGCCTGCTCAACCCATTCGACCGCAGGCTTTCCGTCGACATCTTCCTGTTCGACGTTCAGGCGCCCGCCAAAACGGCAATCTTCATCCGCGAGGATGACGTTTGCGCCTGCACGGCCCGCGGTCAGTGCTGCCATCAGGCCAGCGGGCCCACCCCCAATCACCAGCAGATCGCAATGGAGAAAGCCCTTTTCATATTCATCCGGGTCATCTTCCCCAGACAGGCGACCAAGGCCTGCAGCTGAGCGGATGATGGGTTCATAGACTTTCTCCCAGAAAGCCGCCGGCCACATGAACGTCTTGTAATAGAAACCGGCGCTCAGAATATCCGAGAACAAATCGTTCAGGGCAAGCAGGTCGTAACGTAAGCTGCCCTTGTAGTTCTGTGAGCAAGCAACCAGCCCTTCGTACAGCTCCGCTACTGTAGCGCGTGTGTTTGGTTCCTGCCGGGCTCCACTGCGCAATTCGACCAGCGCGTTTGGCTCCTCGGAACCAGCGGTGAAGATACCACGCGGACGGTGATACTTGAACGATCGACCCAGGAAACGCACGCCATTGGCCATCAGGGCAGACGCAAGCGTGTCGCCCTCATACCCCTGATAGGTACGCCCATCGAAATTAAAGTTCAGTGGCTTTCCACGGTTGATCAGGCCGCCATTCAAACGGTTGGATTGGGTCATTTGCTGCGCCCCTGCTTGCGGGCCACATCGCTGGCCAGTTCGACATTAGTGATTTCATGCGTCACCGTGTTGCGTGTTACGACCAGCCACGAGCGGTCGCCATGCTCGTGATACCAAAGCTCGCGGTGCTCCCCGGCTGGATCATCACGCAGGTAGACGTATTCGAAAAACTGATCCATCGCGTCCTCGGCCTGCCAGCCGGGGCGGTCAATCAGGCAAGCATCACCGAGATAGGTGAATTCCTGCCGGTCACGCGGCCCCAAAAGAGGGTGATTGATAATCATTTGACCGCTCCTTACTGCCGGTTCGGGTTCGGGCCTTGGCCCTTTTCATCAAGCAGGTAGCCGGTCCGGAACCGGTCAAGACGATAGGGCTTGGCAAGTTCATGCGGCTGTTCGGTGCTTAGAAGATGAGCAAAGCATTCGCCGGCTGCGGGTGTTGCTTTGAATCCGCCGTAGCACCAGCCGCCGTTCAAATAGAGACCCTTGATCGGCGTTTCGTCGATCACCGCATGGCCATCCATGGTCATATCCTGCAAACCGCCCCATGCCCGCAAAAGACGAGCGCGCGACAGCATTGGGAACAAGGTCACAGCGGCTTCAATCACCGATTCAAAGACCGGCAGGTTGCCCCGCTGCGCGCAGGAATTGTACTGATCCAGGTCGCCTCCCATAACCAGGCCGCCTTTGTCCGACTGCGAAATATAGAAGTGACCTGCGCCATAATTGACTTGGCCGGGAATGATGGGCTTCAGCCCTTCAGACACGAAAGCCTGAAGAACATGGCTTTCGATTGGGGTGCGAATGCCTGCCATGTCCATCACTCGGCTGGTATTTCCAGCTACCGAGACACCAACCTTCTTTGCGCCGATGAACCCGTGGGTTGTCTCAATCCCCAAGACCTTACCTTGCTCAATCCGGAACCCCGTCACTTCGCAATTTTGAAGGATATCTACTCCGCGCCTGTCGGCCGACCGCGCATATCCCCAGACCACTGCGTCATGGCGGGCGGTGCCGCCGCGCCGGTGAAGATAGGCACCCGTGATAGGGAAACGTCCGTCGAAATTCATCGAGGGGTACATCTTGCGCAGCTTCTCAGGCCCCAAAATCTCGCCATCTGTGCCTTGCATCCGCATGATGTTGGTTTTGCGATAGTGGTCGTCCCTCTCCGCGTCGTTGTGGTGCAGGAACAGCACGCCACGCTGTGAGTGCATGACATTGAAGTTCAACTCCCGCTCCATCTTTTCCCACAGGCCAACACTGTGATCATAGAAGCGGGTATTTGGAGGCAAAGTGTAGTCACCACGCACAATTGTCGTGTTACGCCCGGCATTGCCGGACCCAATCCAGCCTTTTTCGACCACTGCGATGCTTTTCTCGCCATATTTCGTCACCAGGTAATGTGCAGTGGCCAACCCGTGGCCTCCGCCGCCAATGACAATGATGTCGTAATTGGGCTTGGGTTCCGGATTGCGCCAAGCAGGCTTCCAACCTCTTTGGCCATTCAAGGCCTCTCTGATGACTCTTAGCCCTGAGTAGCTCATGGCATTCTTTTCCTTTATGGCACCCAGTTCGTGGAACCGGTCAGTTTCAACGCTGATGGGGGCAATGCCGAATCCCATGTTCTGGAACGCTTAATGCTCATAGTTAATCGATTAACTTTCAATTCGTCAATCGCCTTCAACGCCAATAGAAGTCGCAGTTCAAGTATCGCTTACAGTGCTGGGCGTTCGCCCGGGTGGGCGGACGCGTGCCCGATACTTGCGTATCGGGCGGGTGAACGCGATCAAACGCGACACGCTCTAAAAGGTAACTCAGGCAACCCAATGGCAATCTTGTGCCTGATTCACGAATCGGGACGACTACAAAGCTCTTGAATTGTGGCGATAAGTTTCGCGTCTATGGCACGGTTGGTTGTATCACTGCGGTTGTTGTGGCGCCTTGCGCCCGGCAGACGCGATCCCGGAATTGCCTCGTATTTGTCAAAAAACTTTTCGCAATGGTCCTCCCAACCTTCACCGGCCAGTAGTGATGGCGAAAATGCCAGG
>CALCGO010000243.1 GCA_937901055.1 uncultured Rhodobacterales bacterium | reverse complement strand
CGGCGTCGACAGTGGTATGATCCACATCTTTGGTACGGATTCGACCGGCAAAGACATCTATTCCCGTACGTTGACCGCGATTAACACTTCAATGGCGGTAGGTACGATAGGTGTGTTTATTGCCTTTGTCTTGGCCCTAATAATAGGGGGGGTCGCCGGGTATTACGGCGGGTGGCTTGACTCCGTCTTGCAAATGATAACGGACACGGTCCGAACGATCCCGAGCATTCCGTTGTTCATGGCCCTCGCCGCGTTCATACCGGATGTCTGGAGCGCGGAGATGCGGTTCTTATTCATCTCTATGGTGCTGGGATTGATCGGTTGGCCAACACTTGCGCGACGTATCAGAACGCACTTGTTGACCGAACGAAATCAGGAATACGTGCTGGCGGCACAATTGTGCGGGGCCACCCCCAAACACATCATCCGCCGCCACTTGCTGCCCAGCTTCACCAGTTACATCATCGTGGATTTGGTGATCTCGTTCCCATACATGGTACTGTCGGAAACGGCGCTTAGCTTCATCGGATTGGGTCTGAAAGACCCTGTGAACTCGTTGGGGGTTATGTTGCAAAACGTGACATCCGCCGATGTTCTGCTGAATTACCAATGGTACTTCATACCGGTGATCTTCTTCATTGTTCTCGTGTTGGCATTTGTGTTCGTCGGTGATGGATTACGCGATGCAGCCGACCCTTATTCGGATAGCAAATAATGACGCGCCTTCTTGATGTTAACAACCTGACCCTCCAGTTCGATACGGACGAGGGTCGGATCACCGCAGTTGACGATGTTTCCTTCACGCTTGAAGCAGGCGAGGTCATGGGCCTTGTGGGCGAAAGTGGCTCGGGTAAATCGGTGACGGCAAAATCAATCATGAAGCTGAATGCCAGCAACGCGCATTACGGCGACAAGACCGACATTAAATTGCACCTTGAAGACGGTACAATCGACGTGATGTCGTTGAAGACCAACAAGGAACTGCAAGTCGTTCGTGGCGGCGCGATTTCATTGATCTTCCAAGAACCGATGGCAAGCTTCGCCCCGGCGATCACCATTGGTGACCAGATGGTGGAACAACTGATGATCCACACGGATATGAATGCCAAACGCTCCAAGGAAGTCTCGATCGAGATGTTGGACCGTGTTGGTATTTCCGATGCCGGAACCCGTTTCAAACAGTATGCGTTTGAATTGTCAGGCGGTATGCGTCAACGTGCAATGATCGCCATGGCATTGTCCACCAAGCCCAAATTGCTGATCGCGGATGAACCAACCACGGCGCTGGATGTGACCATTCAAGCGCAGGTGATCGACCTGATGAAAGATCTCGTTAAGGACTTCGGGATGGGGATTGTCTTCATCACCCACGACCTTGGCGTGATTGCCCAAACAGCTGACAAAGTGGCCTTGATGTATCTGGGGCGCCTGATCGAACAAGGTGCGGTGCGCGACGTTATCCGCAACCCGTCGCATCCATACACCAAGGGTCTGATTGACGCGCTGCCAAGCCTTGACGATTTGGACACACCTTTAACGCCGATACCGGGGGATATTCCCTCGCCGTTGGAACGCCCGTCAGGATGTGTTTTCAACACACGCTGTTCTGCCAACCTTGGTGGAATTTGCAGCGCCAAAACCCCGCAGTTCAGCGCTGTCTCTGACGGCCATAACGTAGCCTGCCATTTATATACCGAGGGGGGCGCGAAATGAGTGATGACGTTCTAATCAAAGCGCGCGACCTTTCCGTTCATTATCCGTTGTCCGGCGGTGGCCTGTTTGGCGAAAAACCCGTGGTCAAAGCGGTCGAGGGCGTGAACCTCGACATCGCCAAAGGCAGTTTCTTTGGTCTGGTGGGGGAATCCGGCTCGGGTAAAACCACGCTTGGCCGTGCTTGCCTGAAGGCCGCACCCATCACACGTGGCTTGGTTGAATATAGTGACGAAGAAGTCACGTATGAACTGACAACGATGGATAAGGCGCAGGAAAACGAATACCGCAAACGCTCCCAGCTTATCTTTCAGGATCCATATGCGGCGCTTAGTCCACGTATGACCGTTCGCGATATCATAGCAGAACCGTTGGAAGTTATGGGCCTGACATCCTCGCGCGAAGAAACGGACGAACGTGTCCGCGAAATCGCCGCGAAATGTCGCCTTAACCTAGAACACCTTCGCCGTTTCCCGCACGCGTTTTCGGGTGGGCAACGACAGCGTATTTCGATCGCGCGCGCACTGGTTTCGCGTCCGCATTTCGTAGTGGCCGATGAATCCGTGGCCGCACTTGATGTGTCCATTCAGGCAGATGTTCTGAACTTGCTGAAAGAAATCCAGACCGAAATGGGCCTGACGTTCTTGTTCATCAGCCACGACCTCAGCGTTGTGGCACACGTCTGCGACCACGTCGCGGTGATGTATCTGGGCCGTTTGGTGGAAACTGCGCCGACGCGCGAGCTGTTCGCCGCGCCGCGCCATCCTTATACCAAGGCGTTGTTGTCAGCGATCCCGTCGCTGGATCCGGATGATCCGAAAGTGGCGCAGAAGCTGGAAGGCGAAATACCTTCGCCAACGAACCCTCCACCCGGATGCAAATTCCAGACACGTTGCCCGTTTGCGACAGATATCTGCCGCAAGGACGAACCAAAACTGGAACACTCCAGTACTGGCCACGAGGTCGCCTGCCATCATTGGCAAGAATTGATGTAACGTCGGAGGTGGGCGCAACGCCCACCCCACGACTTACGGTTTGAAATTTACCACACCTTCCGACGTGATCTTAACGTCCGCCAATGTGCGGTCCGAATGGCGCATGCGATGGTTAAGCAGCTTTTGTGTCAGACGCAAAAGCGTAGTGGCATGTGTTGGCTCGTCCGCCAGATTTACCAGTTCGCCCGGATCGTTTTCCAGATCAAACAGCAACGGAGGTAACCCGCCGTTGAAATGCACCAGTTTGTAACGCTCCTCCCGCAGGATCGCCAAGTTGGCCTCGTGCAGGGAAACACCGGTGGATTTTTGCCATTCGGTTGTCTCGTGTGGCTCGCTGAACTCCAACTCCAGATGCACGGCGTCGCGCCATTTTTCGGGCGGCGTGCCTTCTAGGAATGGCTTCAACGAAACGCCGTCCATGCCCGCCGGAACGGCTTGCCCAACCAAATCCAGAACCGTCGGGGTGAAATCAACCGATTCCGTGAATGCATCAAC
>CALCGO010000242.1 GCA_937901055.1 uncultured Rhodobacterales bacterium | reverse complement strand
CGAAAAAGCTGCGTTACAAAGAAAAGAACGGTGATGTACTTCTGTTTCTAACGGTCTTCAACGGTATCGAATTCATCGACTGGTTCCTAGATTATTACCGACGCTTAGGCGTGGATCACTTTTTCATAGTCGACAATGGTTCAGACGATGGAACATTCGATCGATTGATGAAGGAAAAAGACGTTTCCGTGTTTCAAAATCTCGGCAGCTTCTCTCAAAGTGCTTGCGGTGTATTTTGGACCAACCATCTAATGCGCCAATTCGGAGTTGGGCATTGGTGTTTTCACGTCGACATGGACGAAGCGTTTGTTTTCCCAGACATGGAAAGCGGGCGCACGCTGCATGACTTGTTGGATTACATGGATGGGCACGGCTACCAATCAATTCCATCTGTAATGGTGGACATCTATCCGGAAACGCTTAGGAAGAACAAAGACGAAGATCCGTTTGAAAATAGTATGTATATTGATTCAGATTATTTCTTTATGAGAAACGAATTGCCGCCCTACAATTTCATTCAGGGTGGCATACGCGCACGATTATCTGGCCGCAGTTTGCTGATGACAAAAGCACCATTAATAAAAATGGCACCCGACGTCGCATATATTGCAAATAATCATCAACATTCACACCTTCCAATTTCAGACATATCGTCAGTGTTACTGCACTACAAATTCATTGGAGATTTCATAGGACGGATCGACGAAGCGATAGAGCGGAAGGAGCATTTTATGGGTGCTCGTTTCTACAAGGGGATTCGATCCGAGATCGTCGATAGTGAAAAAAGCGATACGCTTCTCTCTGAGTGTTCTGTGGCATATTCGGGACCAAACCAGTTAATAGAACTGGGATTGATGACTAAAAGCCCACAATGGATGCAGAAAAGCTAACTAGCGCTAAAATTGTATTTTTCTTTTACCATAACCATGTTAATGAGTGTTCAGGTGAAAATATAAAATTAGGTAAAACAATGAAAAAAACCGGTAAAATATTCTGGAATATTGGTGGATCATTAAAAGTTCTATTCGCAACATTACCCATTTCTATGACGATGTTCGGCGGTGCTTCAGCTGCTCCGGGTGACTTCACGGCTTGGCAGCGCGCTCAAGAGACGAACACAGTTCTAGCATATTCAGAATTCATTCTGAATCATGCAGAGAGTTTGTATACGGATGAAGCTTTCTGCGCGCTGTTTGAGCTTGATTCAATTGAGGCCGCGGAAGTTGTGGAAGAGTTGAAAAATGACTATCGGCACTTGCGGGTGAATTTTGATACTTGCGCTACAACATCATCGGCACGCCTGCTGAACATTTGATATTTGCTATGAAAGAGGATTTCGTAATGAAATTGTCCCCTATTGTTTTTGCGCCAATGTTGGCCGCCATGTCTTTCGTTCCTGCTGCCGCCGATCAAACTGAATTACTGGTCATCGGGAATACTTCCAACAACGACAGCCATTTTTACATGCTCAGTGTCCGCCAGTCCCTATCTGGTGATATTACTGAAGGCCTTCGGTTGCGCTTTGATGCTTCGAATGCAATTTATGCAACCGACTATGACGCCACGCCGGGCACTGGCACAGTCATGACAGGGCGCGGGTTGCTATCTTATGTCGCTTCAGTCTCGAATTCGACGGATATTACAATGACAGGCGGCGTAAGTTACGGCGCGCGGGCCGTGACTCCAGACACGCTTAGCTCACCTGATGACTCCAGTAATCTGGGTGCGTTCGCCTCTTTGGAATTCTACAATTATACTACTGGTGGAAACGATTTCCATGCGATGGTAGAATATGACTCATCGTTTGATACGCTTTATGCGAGTTCCACCTATGAATTCAATTTTGGATCGTTCAAGGCCGGACCAACAGCTAATTATCTTGTCGAAGATGTTTACTCGCGCACCGCAGCAGGTTTAAGCGCATCGTTTGATATGTCTGAAAACGTAGAAATCAAAGCGACGGCCGCATGGGCAGAGGAACAAATAGATGCTGCGCCGGCGACGGATGCGTCCTATTTCGAGCTTCAGGTTCGAACAACATTTTAAATACATCTACGGGTGCTGGTTCGTCTAGCACCCGATCTGCATGGTAAGTTGTAATGAAACTAGTCAAAAAGCGAACTGGTCAAAATTTACGCGCGTCGTCACCTGCCCCGGTTACAAAGCCTCAGTTGGATTTTGAAGATCTGCAACGATCATTTGTTCTTCTGTCGAATTTCCGATCCGGGTCGCATATGTTTAAGCTTTCGCTTGGAAAGCTATCCGGCATATTTAGCTCTGCCGAGCCATTCAACTATTCAGTTAATCACGAAACGAATTATACGTTTCGCAACTTCTTGTCAGAACCAGATCGCGACGTTGTGGCAACGTTTGCGGACAGCTCAAGAACGATGTACGATTTTCTAGCATATTACTATAATCACTGTCCCGACAGCAATAATATCCTGATTGATCTGAAATATTCTCAATCCTACGCACTTGGTGTAGATGAGAACACGATGGCACCGGTGATTTTGTCGGAGGTGGCAAAATTGAAATTACCGATCGTTCACCTTGTTCGTAAAGATACGGTGGCACAGGCAGTTTCGCTACTTGTTTCGGAAAAAACCGGCATATTTATCGAAACAAAAAAGAATTCTGAAGTCACTAAAGGGACAGGTCAGAAATTCTGGCTGGACCCGAACGAAGTTTTAAGAGTTGCAAAATCTGGTCAGTTCGCAGTCGAACAGGCAAGCCGGAATATGGATATTCTCGGAATTAAGCCACTGGTTGTTTTCTACGAGGATCTAGTTTCGCCGCGCGCCGCTGATTCATACCGACGAGCGCTCAGATTTCTTAATCATTATTCGGACATACCACAGGATTTCGAGCCACCAACAGTTAAACAAAATAGTTCCGCCCGCGTTGCAAATATGGACGAGATCCTGAATTATATATCGCAATCAGATCCTTCGCTTGTTGGCACAATGAACCTGTAAATATCATCTTTTTGAACGAGTCACATGACGAACAAACCAAAAAAGATACTCTTTTCGGTAGTCAGAAACGAAGCACCGTTTCTTCTTGAGTGGATCGCATACAATATCCAGTTGGGTTTTGACACTATTGTGATTTACTCCAACAACTGTGACGATGGCACACACGAACTGCTTGATGAATTGGCGAAACATGGCGTATTGCAACATTTTCGTCATGATCCCGGCGAAAAATCACCGCAGTGGCACGCTATCAGTCACTTCATGAACGAAGATATTCTGATTGAAGGTGACTACGTTATGTTTTTGGATCCTGATGAGTTTCTTAATATTAAGATTGGACAACGAAAACTGGGCGATTTGATCGAGTATATTGGAGATTATGCCGGTATTACAGTTTCTTGGAGGTTATTTGGTGACTCTGGAAATGAAAGGTTTACCGGCAGGTTAATTTCTGAAGATTATTGTAGAGCGAGAAAGCTTCTCCCGGGCATAGGGAAGACAATCAAAACGCTACTTCGCGTGGTTCCGGAATTGGAAACAATCAATATACATAAGCCGAAATATTCTTCGTCGTTTTGGGAAAAAGAAAAAACGCTCCTTGTAGGTAACGGTATTCCCATCGATCTAAATAAACCAATTTACCAGGGGTGGAAAACTGGAAGCCCTGGGTCACATATTGACAACAACGACATATCTTTTGAAATTGCTCAGCTCAATCACTACCAGTTTAGGAGCCGTGCAGCTTTTGAATTGAAGCATCTTCGTGGATGCGGTGGCGACGGAATGAAGAATGCTTCGAAGTACAGTCAAAATGAAGCTGCCAAATACAATCTAAACGGTGCCTTTGATGATACCATTATTTATTACAAGGCCGCGGTAGATGAAGTGATTGAAAGACTAAGAGGATTATCCTCTCAGCCATCATGAACTTTGCTATGGCTGATGAAATTGCTGGAGACCGTTTGATTTCAGACAACCCTTGCGATGTTCTTAAGCAAAAACGGTACGACCGATCCATCCGCAAGCGAGAAGCCTATCTAGACGAAGATATGATCAGCAGCCTATTTCATTATTTCTACAGCGTCTACGATCACCCACAAGCTCCCAAATCTGGCGTTACACGACAAGGGATTAACTACGTAATGCTGCTACTGTTAACTGGTCTGCGTAAGACTGAAGCTCTTGGGATCGCTTGGAGTGATATTGATTGGCAGAGGAACCTCTTCATTATTCGAAATACAAAAAATGGGGAAGACCACTACGTCCCGATAAGCGATACG
>CALCGO010000241.1 GCA_937901055.1 uncultured Rhodobacterales bacterium | reverse complement strand
TGACAAAAGCGATTGTCGGGTGCAAGCGTTTGATACTCATTGAGGCCTCCTCCACAGCCTTACCCTTCGGTATGCTATGAGGTGAGCCATCACTCTCAAAAAAGGAGGAGACCCAATGAGATTCTTCACCGACCCCCATCAGAACTATTGCGGCATCGATCTGCATGCCAGATCGATGTACCTCTGTATCCAAAACAGTGAAGGAAAAGTTGTCCTTCACAAAAACATGCAGGCCCGACCAGAGCCGTTTCTCGATGCCATCGAACCATTCCGGGAAGACATCGTCGTCGGTGTCGAATGCATCTTCACCTGGTACTGGCTGGCCGATCTTTGTGCCCAACACAAGATCGCCTTCATCCTCGGACACGCATTATACATGAAAGCCATCCATGGTGGGAAGGCGAAGAACGATCGCATTGATTCTCGCAAGATTGCGGCCCTGATGCGGGGAGGCACTTTCCCGATGGCCTACGTTTATCCGGCCAAAATGAGGGCCACACGAGACTTGCTCAGAAGACGTAACCACTTGAATCGGCGGCGGGCAGAGCTGCTCGGCCACATCCAGAACACCAACAGCCAGTACAACATGGAGCCTTTCGGATCGAACATATCCTACAAAAAGAACCGCGAGGGTGTGGTCCAACAATTCCTTGATCCAGATGTTCGGATGAGCATGCAGGCCAACTTCGAGCTGATCGCTCATTTGGACGAGCTGAAGAACAGGCTTGAGCTGCACATCACCAAGAACGCCAAGAACCACGACCCCCAGGCTTTGTACCGCCTGCGCACCGTGCATGGCATCGGCCCGATTCTTTCACTGGTGATCCTCTATGAGATCGGCGACATCAATCGCTTTGCTCGGGTGCAGGATTTTGCTTCGTATGCCCGCCTGGTGAAGTGTGCTCGGGAGTCGGCCGGCAAACGCTACGGTTCCAGCGGCAGCAAGATCGGCAACGCACATCTGAAGTGGGCGTTTTCCGAGGCGGCTGTACTGTTTTTGAAAGGCAACCCGGAGGGAATGAAGTTCAAGAAACGGCTGGAGAAAACGCATGGCAAAGGCAAGGCCCTGTCGATCCTGGCCCACAAGCTGGGCCGGGCGGTGTACTACATCCTCAAGCAGGATCAGGCTTTTGACATGAACAAGTTCCTGAAGAACTGACCGGGAGGGAGTGGCCAAGCAAGAATGCTAACTGGAGCCGAAAAGGCAGAGCCAAACTGTGTGCCGAAATTTTGTGGCCTACCACTGACGGCATTCATGGACAAAGCCGAGGCAACCCGCCGCGCTTGATTAGATGGTCACTCCGCTCCCAACAGAAAGAACATGGTACGGCACAGATGTCCTGCTCCTTCCCCGAACCCGATAGCCAACTGGTGGGCGTCCTGCGTTCAACCCGGCGTTTGAATGGGACGGTACAAGGGCACGAATTTGTTTCTAGGTCGCCGGGCCAAGGCCCGGCAAGCTCACCCACGGTGAGCCCTGAACCTCGATAAGTGTTTGGTGCAGGGCACTGGTCCGGCACCAGGATTTAGAAACCAAGTCAGGATGTGGCCGCGTCATGTAGTTGTCGTTAAATCGGTTGCGAAGCGACGGAATTGGATCGGAATGCCCGGTTGACGTGGGGAGTCCTCATAAGTGTTAGCGTGCCCAGCAGACCGGTCCAGCATCGACAAAACAGTACCATATCCGACCAGCAAATACATCGTGTAGGCTGAAGCCTGAACCGCCCCGGGTTTGACATTGTCTCAAGCAATCAAGCACGCGAATACTTGCTAGAATTGGCTAACTTCTCAGCTTATCAAGAAGGTCGTTCAGCTGATCAATCTCTTCCTCAGACAAGTTCCCGAAGATGTCGTCGATACGACCCCGTTCAGCGTCCATCTTGGACAGCGCATCCAAGCCATTCGGAGTGATCACCACATCAACCAACCGGCGATCGACCTCTGACACGGACTTCTTCGCCAATCCCTTTTTTATCAGGCGATCCACCAATCGGGACGCACCTGCGTCGCGGTGAATCATCCTTTCAGAGATCTTTGAAGTGGTCATCGAATTCGGGTAGTGGCCGCGCAGGATGCGCAAAATATTGTACTGAGAAGATGTGAGATCGTACTCGCCGAAGAACTCCTGGAGTCTTGTGCCGGCCCAGCTCGTCGTAAATATCAAGTTGATGCTCAGCTTTTGCTGCTTGGATGGAAATTTTTTGACCTTTATCGCGTCTTCGATACGCAAGGCAATACCTTTCAAATCCCGGACTCAGACAGATCCATCTGCCTGAGTCCAGGGAACTCACATGGTCATTCATTGCCGATTCCAAGGCTCTACGTGAGGCAAAATCGGTGTCGGACTTCACCTCGTCAATCTATGTGGTCATGCGTCCCCAGTCCAATTTTGACCTCGGCGTTGAAGATATAGCGGTAGAATTTCCACTCACCAGCGATCTTCTTCACCACAAATACCTCGCGATTTCCTTCTGAACCTTCGGGCTTCTGGCCCTTTGGTACAATAGTACCGTGAGACCGAGTGCGAACGAAACCAATGGTGTCACCCAGTTCGACTTCCAAGATTTCGAATTCAACATTGAAGTCCAGTTTCGACAGGAAGTCCGCATAAAGCGCCACAATTTCATCTACACCTGTTGCGGTGGGAAATGGTTGACCGATAAAGATCGCATCATCGGCGTAAACGCTTCTGACCAGATCCACCTTGGCTTCGTTCAGACTGCGCTGATAGGTTTCTAACAGTGTTTGGATTTCCCTGTTCATAACATTCTCCGTTCCAAGTGAAGTTGACTCCGCTGCTGCTTGCCCCACAAAAATGGCAAGGGCCAAAGCTGCCACGACTATTCTGAAAGAGGTCATGCTATCCTCCGTGTTTCGGCTGTTGACATACACGAACAAAAACAGTTTAATGTCTAAACATCGATGTCGCAAGATTATTTTTGTCTTTTTTGCCTACCGCCACACGTTCCGCTCGGCTAGCCTACATATTTACATTGCTTTACAGGGTTTACACTAGAGGAGTGGTCGTCAGTAGCCGGATTTGAAATCACACTCGATGTTGGACATGCTAACGTTGGCTTCAGCTGCAAGCGCGTTTGGCGCAGCTTGTGCGCCAGCACAAGGTGTGACAGACGCGATTGTCGGCTGCAAGCGTTTGTTAGACGGTCTACGCCCCATACATTTTCGCGTTTTCCGCGACTAAACAAGAAACTGCATTCTGTGGTTGGCCGGTATTCAACTACCGGCATCCTTTGATGGGTCGCCAGGTTCCAACCCGAGCCTCCGCAAAATAGTGTTTAACCCCTGTTTAAGTTCAGCGTCTGCCAGCGGTCCAGAAATGGCTGCAGAAGCCTCATCAAGGTCAATCAAGTCAGCCACATCATCAAATTCCTCGTCATTTAAGCGTGCCATGTCGTTCAATAGAACCGAAAAATTCCGTCTACTCGTTTCCAGTTCGCCAACAAATGCCTGACAGGCTGCAATTTGTCCCCTCAGCCTATAAACCCGCCATGGATGCAACCGTTCTCCGAGTATATTCTGATCGACCGACTCATAAAGCGGTATAGCATCCGCCCACTGGGCCTTGTCATGGTACCAATGGCCGAGATACAATCGAGCCAGCGGATGTCTTTCGTCTATCTCGATCGCCTTTTTCAGGAGTTCGGCAGCCTTTTCTACTGCTTCCAGCTCATTATCAAACTCCTCGCGATGCATGTAGTAGAAGACTCCGAAGTCATAGTGTAAATCTGCGTCGTTTGGATCTAGCTGAATTGCCTTGGCGAATGCCCCCTCAGACTCTCTGGCAATAGCTTTCAGTTCGCTGCGCGTATGCGAACCGGGCCAAAGCTTGTCCAGCCAATTCATTCCGCAGAAGCCCCAAGTGTGGAACATGAGGCTATCGTTGGGTTCCAGCTCGGATGCTGCCCTGCAGACGTTCGACAAAGAAATCCAAGACTCACAATGACACCCTTCATCCAATAGCACCGCCAGCTTACGTAGACATTCTGCGGAAGTAAATCCTCGGGTCCTCAAATGATGTACA
>CALCGO010000240.1 GCA_937901055.1 uncultured Rhodobacterales bacterium | reverse complement strand
GGCAACACCGCCAATGGCGACGACCTCTGTTGGGTACGTCTCGCGGATGAACAACACAAACATCAGGCCGACAACCGTCAGGCTAATGATGGCAGGCATCGGGTCGAGTGTCAGGAAATCGGGCAAAGCACCCCTCCTATTCAGAATCGTGCGGTTTCACCAAGGCTATCCCGACCAGCATAAGCGCAAAAGCCATCCAGACCCAGATCGAATACCGCTCGCCAAGCAGTAACATGGCCCAGATCACACCGAAACCCGTCACCAGATATGCAACCTGCGATGCAAACACCGGCCCCGCCTTGCCTATGATCCAGATATAGGTCGCATACGTTCCCCAACTGATAACCGACGCGAATATGATCGCAAACTCCGGCGCACCAAGGTTATCCAGCGGAATGAAGTGCCCCGTAAACCCTGCCAACGGTACCGCAATTATCAGCCCCAGCAGCGACGCGCCGAACAGTACCTGCACCGGATCCAACGTGCGCATCCCGAACCACGTCAGGAAGTTCCCTTCGCCACCATAACAAAGCGAGGCACCAAGAGCGACAAACACAAACACGACCTTGCTGCTATCTGGCAATCCGGTATCAGGCCCCACGATCAGCACAATCGCAATCGCCCCGCAAAGCGCACCGAGAAAACGGATAATCGAGGGTTTCTCGAACCCCATCACCAGCGCAATCGGCATTGCAAACATCGGCACAAGGGCAATCAGAATGGACATGATCCCCGCAGGCAGATGCGCCGCAGCCGTGAAGTTCAACAGGTTCGGGATAACGGCGCCAAGCAGCGCCACGCCCAAGTACAGCTTCAAATGCGGCATGGACATCGGCAACTTGCGCCCTCGTCCGAAAGTCACGACACCGGACATGATAACGCTGACCAGATTGGTCCAAACGATCATGCCGAACGGATGATGCCCCGCACTAACCGCAATTTTTATCAGCACGGGCGTCACACCCCATGTCGCCCCCATAACGAACAAGGCCAGATACAGGTTGGCATGTTGCTTCAATCTGTAGGACCAGCTTGCGAAAGCCGTCCGCCGACGCGAACAGGAAGCGCCTGAATTGCTTTGCCAGATTTATCCGTCTTGATGAACACGCCCGACAGGGTCGCCTCGCCCTCAGCCGGGGTGAAACGCCCTTTGGGCATCCCCGTCACAAAACGGCGCATAGGTTCGAGTTTCTCCATCCCGATCACACTGTCGTAATCCCCGCACATCCCCGCATCAGACTGCACGGCAGTGCCATTCGTCAAAATTTGCGTGTCAGCGGTTGGAACATGCGTGTGCGTCCCGACAACCAGCGATGCCCGACCGTCCAGCCAGTGCCCCATCGCAACCTTTTCCGATGTCGCCTCGGCATGGAAATCAACAATAACCGCATCAGCCAGACCACCTAACGGGGCTTTCTTCAACTCCGCATCAAGCGCCGAAAACGGGTCTGAAAACGGACGTTTCATAAACACCTGCCCTAAAGCCTGCGTCACAAACACCTTCTGGCCGTTTTGCGCAGAAAACATACGCGACCCCACACCGGGGGCTTTTGGCGCATAATTCAAAGGGCGAATTATCCGGCTTTCTTGTGTGATCGCTGTCAACATATCGCGTTGGTCGAACGCATGGTCGCCAAGGGTGATGCAATCTGCGCCCGCGTCCAAAATGCCCTGCGCATGCCCACGGTTAAGCCCCATACCGCCCGTAGCATTCTCGCCATTGACCACAATAAAATCGAGCCGCCATTCCGCGCGCAATCGCGCTAAATGCTCCGTTATTGCCTTGCGACCGGTGCGGCCGACGACATCACCTAAAAACAAAATTCTCATAGGGAAATTCTCTACGCGCCGCGCCGCGTTCGCGCAAGCACCTTTGGCTTGACGCTACCCGACGTTGTCCATAAAAGCGGCGATGTTGCGGGTGTAGCTCAGGGGTAGAGCGTTTGCTTCCCAAGCAAAATGTCGAGAGTTCGAATCTCTTCACCCGCTCCATTTTTCTGAAAATGCGATTCAAGTATTGTGGTTTGTGGCTGGCCAGTTCGCGCCGAATGCACGAACTGACCACCAAAGAAGCCCCACTTCTTACTCTACAACACCAAAGCCCAAGATTTGACGATATCCCAAACAGATTCCGTTTGCCCTGCACAACCCGCGAACGTGTGTCCGGTTGTAATTTTGACATCACCACCGGAACTAATGCTCGTACCAACATGAATGCTGGTTTCATTGGCGTGGGCTGCCAAATGCACTTCTTGCTCGGCAATAATCTCCAAATCGAACGCAGACAGCTTAGCCGCAAACCCGACGCTGCCCTTCGTTATCAGCGTTACCTCGCCCCCTTGAGTGCAACCATCATTCCTACCAAGAACGACTCCGGCACTACCCGAGAACGTTTGATTGCCTGTCGCGTTCGTCGCGATAATTGAATCTTCGTATTTCGTGTTTGAGTCAAAAGAGAAATCGCACCCATCACCTACAACAATCATGTTGGAAACAAGTATGGATTCTGCTGCATTGTTACTGTCAAAGCTTAAATTTACATTGTAGCCGTCGCGTGGGCATTGGATCACATTAATCCGCCCTGGAATAAGCAAGCTCATATCGAACTGGTTGCGGTTACTTACCGGGATATCATTGCGAACAAAACTTCCTACGAGCGGTACTGTTTTCTGACCCTCTAGCAATATTGAAGTGATATATCGGGTGACAGATGTGTTCACATCCCCGTCATCGTAAGAAGGCATACTTTCAAGGTAATCATCAATATGTGCAGCCTTGCTGTAGCGTAATGATTTTTCCTGCAAAGCGGCTTCGATACCTTCGTTTGCGCTATCCAAGCAGTGCCCTTCACTAGGGCCACAGTTATTAAGGTTGGCCATACTCGCAACAGTGCCAATATCGAAAACATTAGCTTGAGAAATGTTAATGCCCTCTTCGCCGTGAATACAGTACTCGTCAATAAAGTGTTGATCTGTCGACATGGCAACGAAACCGTCAGACATAATTCCATCATAGTCACATTTTGCCGTAAACATTTTCGCAGTCGCAGCAGTTACAACGCTGAACCGATCAAAACCCACGAACCTAAGAAAGAATGTGCCGACTGCTGACGTTCCATTTGCGCCAGTTTGACGTGTAACTGTCCGGACCGCATTAACCGGTCCACGAGCGTCGTCAGGGTCGATTGGCTCTACCAAAGCGGTAAATGTTCGATCGTTCTTGTCCCACCAGCCGACAATGATATCCTGATCGCTCAAGACATCACCATATCTTGTCGGCAACATATTAAACGAAGCGTATTCGTTTGCTTCTGCCTCTACAAGTACTTCGATGTCCTCGTTGTCGGCGGTGCTCAGCTCATATGCACCCGCGAGCGCAGAGACATCTGCAGTAGACTGCAAAATGGCATGGACCTTCCAAGCGTTTGTCACGTCAATCGCCAAACCGCTGATGGAGAAACACAAGATAAGCCAGAACATCGACCACACAGTGGCGATACCGTTTTCGTCCTCGACAAAATTGTCGAGTTTGCTAGTCAAATAAGTCTGTTTTTTCGATGATGCTAAATCTGCATCAAATGAGAAAACGCTACGGAAATTAAACATTTCCTGCTCCTCAAAATACGGGTTACTGTTTTACTACGTCTCAAAATTCACTTAATTAAACGAAAACTTTCTAACCCACCGTCGAAAATGTTCACCTTCTTTTACAACAAAATCGACGACTATTCAATCCAAAATTGTCTCAATTTCATTGCACCACCTATACGAGCATAAATCCGCGCATACGCTATATCTTGTATTTGGTGATCACGTATTCGTTTATCCTTCGCTATCAGTATCCGCTTGACGTTTTGGCCAAGGAACCCGATTCTACCTTATAGAAAAGGATTGCTTGATGAACGACCAACGCCTTGCCCTTGGCAAATTCGAACACCCTGACCTAACGGCCAATGGCGAACTGCGTGCGTCTGTTGCATTGAGCGATGCAAAAACTCTGTGGTTTAATACCGGTACGCTTTGCAACATCACTTGCGTGAA
>CALCGO010000239.1 GCA_937901055.1 uncultured Rhodobacterales bacterium | reverse complement strand
CCTCGGTCACTACAGGTCCGGGAGGCAAAGACTCGCAAAGCATCGCATTCATTTTGGAACCCTCTTCGGAGCGCGGGATCGGGATGTTGAGCTATACTTATGACAGCAACAAGCCGAACGAGACATGGTTGTACTTGTCGGCGCTGGGCAAGGTGAAACGGATTGTGTCTTCGAATTCTTCAAGCAGCGAGCCAGTCAGCCTATTCGGTTCCGAGTTCACGACCGAGGATCAGGAAACCGGTAAGCTAGACGATTATACCTATAACTTACTGGAAACAATCACGTTCAAAGGGCGCAAAACCTATGTGATCGAGCAGATTCCGACCCCTGCCCGGGCTCGTCAAAGCCGGTATGCCCGCACAGTGTTGTGGATTGACGCCAGCCGTTACATCAACGTTAAGGCCGAGATGTATGACAGCCGTGGCAAAGAAATCCGTCGCGTAATTGCTGATAATGTGGAAAAGGTAAACGGTGTTTGGCTGGCGCGGAGCGTGACTATCATGAACCTAATCACCAACCGTTTGTCGAACATGACAATGGAGGCGTTGTATTTCGGCGTTAACATCGACCCGACCCTGCTAAGCCAGCGAGCGCTAACCGATACCGCTTTTCGAGAACGCCATTTAGACGCGTTGCGCGCACAAGCGAATTAGGAGTTACTTATGCGATCACCCATCGTCCTAGCTGCCCTGATTGCCGCCAGTCCTGCGCTTTCACAAGAACTGGACCTTGATTTCGACAGCTTTGACTTTGACGATGATAGCGAGATTATTATCGATGAGTTTCCAGCATCGGGCATGGAGATTTCAGCGTCAGTCGGTCTGTCTTATTCGGGTATCGGCAGTTTGGAAGAAAGCTGGGCTGCGCAAATTAATTTGGCGAATGAACACACACTGGGCGCGCTAGGGTTTCTGGAATGGGCGGGAAATGCTGCGATTGCTGACAATGAAGTTGCGTTCGATCTATCGCGTATTCATCTACAAAACTCTGTCGGAGATTTCAGCTGGAAGTTGGGTAAATATCGCATTGGTTGGGGGGAAATCGAAGGCGCGCCCGTGCTTGATGTTGTCAATGCTGGGTTGTCTTTCGATACCATCGGCTTGCCAAGCGACGAGTTGCCGGGCCAATGGTTCGCGAATGTCGATTACTTCGCCAGCGGCTTTACGGTTTCAACGTCAGTCGGAGTTGCACCGGAGGTTACACATATTCTCCCGGGCGCCGAGTCGACCGATATTGAAGTTGGTATGAAGGTTAACGTGCCAGTCGAGAGCGGCTCGGTCAGCCTGTATGCGGCACAGTTGGTTCCCCAATCCGGCGTTATCGACCTTGGCGACAACACCAGTCACGCCACACCATATACGCTGGCCGGTTTCAGCGCCAACCGCAGCTTCGGACCTCTACTATTTGAGGTTGATGTGGCCGGAAAGTTCGGCTTGCAACGATCCACGGCTACCGCTTTGTCCGAACATGATCGCGTCGATGCCGCGCTTGGGGTGGAGTACGCCGCCTCGAACACCGCGCAAATAACGGCGGCTGTGGTTGGGCAACATTGGCTGGAACAGGCCGAAGACTATTTTGAACTTGGCGGGTATTTATCGCCGCAAAACTCGGCAAATTACATCTTGGGTGTAAGCGATGCGTTGATGGATGGTAAATTAAGTGTTTCCGCCAATATGCTGGGAGCGCTTGATAATAGCACAAGTGTGACAGCAGTTTCCGCCAGCTATGCCTATTCGGACCGGCTTGAATTCGGGGCATCTGCAATGTGGCTGGGCGCCGAAACCGGTGCGCCGCTCGAGGCAATGGATGGTTTCACACAATACGGGTTGACGTCTACGTTCCGCTTTTAGGGC
>CALCGO010000238.1 GCA_937901055.1 uncultured Rhodobacterales bacterium | reverse complement strand
CTACCGGCGGAGCTGGTACAGCGCGATCAGCTATTAGATTATTTCGGGCCATATTAAACTGGGGCGTAATTGAGGGGTTTGTTCCAAAAAATATAGCAGACGCTGCGCGATATGTTGATATAGGGAGAGATGGGAAGCGAGAGACAATCCTGGATGACCCGCAAGCCTACGCTCGGTTGTGGGGAACATTAGACACTTTGGTCGATCAGCATCGACTCAGAAAACCGGTTGCTGATGCCATTCGAGTCATCGCTTTGACGGGGGCCCGTAGAGGCGAAATCCTAGATCTTCGTTGGAGCATGGTTAACCTTGAAAAGGGAATAATCACTTTACAAATCGACGCACATAAAACCGGAAGAAAAACTGGCGACGTAAGAATAATTGGATTGCCAATTCTTGCCCAAAAAATCATTCAAGAGCAGCCGGAAGGTCAATTCGGCGACCTTGTGTTTCAGCCCAGCCGAAGCGCTAATCGAATGGACATTTCCAAGCCATGGCGCTTGATTAGATCGGAAGCAGGTCTTCCCGAATGCATGGGGCTACATGGGCTACGTCATTCTCTTGCTTCGCGGATGGCAATGGAAGGTGCGGAGGCGGCAGAGATTATGACAACTCTCGGGCATAGAGATATAACGACCTCGCAAAAATATGTGCATTGGGCCAAGAGCCAACGTCAGGATCTAGCTGAACGTGCAGTAGCGTCCATTACGGCAGTAATTAAGGCGAATGAATCTTAAACTTAGATTGCCAAAGGAAAATTGAAATGGATGAAGAAATTATTGGCCCTTGGGACGTTGAGGTTAAGCTATTATTAGATGCGGGCGTTGAAACACTTGATCGTGCTCGAGAACATGTATGTATACACTATTTTAGGTATGGCGACCCTAAACCATTTTGTAATTGGACCCGCCGTGGTTTTGTTCCGAGTGCGGATTTGTTACGAATTATTGCTGCGGTATTGGACCCAGATCCTTTGAGTGAAAAGCACTTTCCTTATTGGTTTAAACGAACGGCACGGAATAAAGGACAAGGGGGACGTCCAGTTGATCCAAGCACCGAGCTTCGAAATGATCTGATCGCGCAGTTGGTGCAACGTTCTAGAGATAGAGGTGATGGTTATGATGCGGCGATTGCGGAAGTAAAGCAGCTTGTCGAAAGCGATGGTGCCAAAATTGATACTAAGACTGTTCGAAACGCATATGAACGGTGGATTGCTAAACAAAAATCCGTTTCCAGCTCTAAGGGAAACTAACCTGTGGGTTAGTTTCCCTTCAATTACAATGACATACAAACTTTCAGCGGTTAACAGAGGTTCACAACCTTTGGAAAAGGAATACCGCAATGGAAAGGGCTGCGTTACAGCACTATCGAGACGCCGGAGAAGTATTGGCTGGCCTGGCGTGAAGAGAGCCCTGTCGAAAACCCGCTAGACCGCGCGTTGCTGCAACTGTGCAACAAACCCCGATTCCTTGAGATGATCCACAACTTTTTAGTGTTTGATGCCGGGGTGAAAAAGACCTGCCGCCAGAACCAGTATTTCGGTGTGCAAGCTGCACAGGACCATATCCGGCGCCGCGAAGGCGGGATCATCTGGCACACGCAAGGATCAGGCAAGAGCCTGACGATGGTGTGGCTGGCTAAGTGGATACGGGAGAACGTCAAAGACTCCCGTGTACTGGTGATCACAGACCGCACCGAATTGGACGATCAGATCGAGAAGGTCTTTAAAGGTGTCAACGAGGACATTTTGCGTAGCAAAAGTGGTGCCGACCTTATTGCCCAGTTAAATGACACCGCGCCTTGGCTCATGTGTTCGCTAATTCACAAATTCGGCGGAAAAGAGGACGCGGGCGGCGATGTAAGTGGCTATATTGAAGAGGTCCGTCAGGCATTGCCTAAGGAT
>CALCGO010000237.1 GCA_937901055.1 uncultured Rhodobacterales bacterium | reverse complement strand
CTGATCAGTGGCGCGCATGTTATCGGCACCAAGGGGCGGCATGGCCTGAGCAGCATCCGGGTCCGTCAAGCGGATGGCCGCGAGGAAACGCTAGCCTGTGGCGCCTTGGGTGTGTCTGGCGGCTGGAATCCCAACGTCCACCTGACCTGCCACCAGGGCGGCCGGCCTGTCTGGAATGAGAGTATTGCAGCTTTCGTTCCCGGCCAGAACATCCCAGTTGGCATGTCGGTGGCGGGGGCGGCCAAAGGCCTGTTTTCGACTGAAGACGCATTGCGCAGCGGGGCGGAAGAAGCCTTGGCTGCACTGGAAATCCTGGGTATCGCCGCCAGCGCATTGAAGCTGCCGCGCGCCGTTAACAGCGCCTATAACCTCCAGCCACTTTACCATGTGCCCCATGGCAAGGGCCGGGCCTGGCTGGACCTGCAGAACGACGTGACCGTCAAGGACGTTAAGCTGGCACATCAGGAGAACTACCGATCGGTCGAGCATCTCAAACGCTACACTACTCTCGGCATGGGCACTGACCAAGGCAAGACTGCTAATGTCAATGCTTTGGCAATAATGGCCGAGCTGACCGGCAAATCGATCCCCGAAACGGGAACGACAATTTTCCGGCCGCCCTACACACCAGTTACACTGGGCACAATCGGCGGGCGTACGGTGGGCAAGCACTTCCACCCGACGCGTGAAACCCCGACTGACAAATGGGCCAGGGAACACAATGCGCCCTTTGACATTGCCGGCGACTGGATGCGGGCGCGTTGGTTTCCGCAACCGGGCGAAACCCATTGGCGACAGTCCGCTGACCGAGAGGCCTGTAACGTGCGAAAGAATGTGGGTATCTGCGATGTGACCACACTGGGAAAAATTGACGTTCAGGGCGCGGATGCCGCGTCATTCTTGCACAGGGTCTATGCCAATGGTTTTGCTAAGCTGGCAGTTGGTAAGGTGCGCTATGGCATCATGCTGCGCGAAGATGGCGCCTGTTACGATGACGGCACCGCTGCACGATTGGCGGAAGAACACTTCGTCATCACGACCACAACAGCCAATGCCGGGGCGGTTCTGAGAAACATGGAATTTGCCCGTCAGTGCTTGTGGCCGGACATGGACGTACAGCTGATCTCGACCACAGAGGCTTGGGCGCAGTATGCCATCGCTGGACCGAAATCGCGCGAACTGCTGCAGAGGATTGTGGATTCTGAGTTTGATATCTCAAACGAGGCATTCCCGTTCATGGCCTGCGATTCCGTGACGCTGTGCGGCGGCCTGAGGGCACGCCTGTTTCGGATCTCATTCTCGGGCGAGCTGGCCTACGAGCTGGCTGTTCCCACCCGTTATGGTGATGCGCTGTGGCGCCGAATGCTAGAGTTGGGGCAAGATCTTGGAGTAGCTCCCTATGGTCTTGAGGCGCTCGACATCATGCGCATTGAGAAAGGCCACCCGACGGGTCGCGAACTCGACGGCAGGGCCACCGCACTGATGCTGGGTATGGGGCGCATGGTATCCCGCAAAAAAGACAGCATCGGCAGTACACTGGACCAGCGGGAGGGGCTGACTGATCCCAATGGATTGCGCCTTGTCGGCCTGAAGCCCGTGAACCAAAGCGAAGTGATAACCGCCGGTTCCCAGTTGGTGAATGAAACTGCGC
>CALCGO010000236.1 GCA_937901055.1 uncultured Rhodobacterales bacterium | reverse complement strand
GCTGCCATTACAAGGCGCAGGCCCGCAACGTTGCTGGCGTTGATCTCGTTTAGAGTCGAAAACCGATTGGAATCAAAAGTCTTGTTGATCATAAGCCAATTGCCGGCCTCCGCCTCCGTACCTGCTGCCAACAGGCGGTCAGTCGTGACCTCGCCGGCGATACTCGCGCTAACCAAGCCTGCAGCTGTGACAGCTGCCAACCCAGCAATACTATGTTTCTTTTTCATGTTCATCTGGTGCCTCCCCGCACTTAGGATAGGTAGAAAAAATTAGTGTGGGACCATATTGTCATCAACAAGTGATGAATTTATCAATGCATATCATTGGTCTGTATGCCTAATGCGTGTCTTTGGCATTCTTCCAAGACGCGCTGGCTGGCGTCATTTGGTCGCTGAGTGGACATGTTCGAGTTCGGATATCAGAAAATTGACGAGTGGCCGGTAATTGCGCCAACATCTTCAGATGGTGCTGGGCGAGGGTTATCTGGACCGTACGCCCCAACACGCGGCGCAAAGTACCGTTACATAATCTTGGATCGCACGCAGAACGTTTCCCAAAAAACAGACTAATAAGCTCTAGCGGCCTCGATGTTCGGGAGCATTGTCTTCAAAGACCGGGCCTCCAGTCCCACATCGCGCGACGATGGGCATAAGGAAAATTGTTCGGCCGTTCGATACCGTTCCTATGCCTTGGGCGTGCGGTAAAACAAGCCGCGAAGCAGAGCCAGAACAAATAATGCCGCCCCCGCATAGAGACCGTACCAATACCCATCTTTCAATTCCGAAACCATCTTCATCTTACGATGCGACATGGGATCAGTATATTCAGATTTACCTATGAAATTGATCTCCATTGATGCAGATCTCAGTTCACCAATTCCATACGCAAGTCCGACTGCGGCAAGGTATGATAGGCCGACAAGAGCAATCAAAACCGCCGCAATTGACAACCTTACTGGGCCCAGTGAGAGCTTCTTGTTCACAAAAAGGCTGGCCACCAGAGCCATCATGGCTACGACAAAATATGTCCACGTGAAGGGGGCAAAGAACGCAGGCATGGAATAGAGATCTGGATCAGCAGCGACCCTCATCTGACGTACTACTTCAACCCCCCAGGGATGCAACACGAGGTCATCAGTACCTTTTATGATTGCAACGTCCGCAATCCACCAAGGCTCGAACCATGAATACGCCATGAAAGCGGCGGCAGCCACGAGCAGGGCACGGAAGATCCAGACTTTTATACCCGCATGAATCCAAGTCTCCAAACCCCCACGAATAGTCCCAGCCGTACCAGTCTTTGTCATGTTCTCTCCTCGTCACGCCCGCAATCTGTGATTGCTGGCCGCTAATCCTACAAATTTGTTGTTTGACTACCTGTGTCACCCAACGGCTCGCACACTCAAACAACTTCTCACATACAGTAAAACGACTTCTCTTATCGAAAAAGCCAATGTGTCACATTGAGCTTCCACCTTTTTGGGGACGGTTCGCCGCAACTATTGGTTGGCCCTGTCGAGAAGTGACGTCAGATCCAACACCTCTGGAGACAGCATTTCGTCGGAATATGCGCTTTTGACAAATTCTAGAACGCGCTGGTGTAACTGGGCATATGGTTTCAGCGAGAGCAGGTGCTTGGGCACAACAAGAACAATATCTCGCCCGAACTCAGGAATGACATACCATCGGAGATGACTGGAAATCGAAGAAGGAAGGTTTGGCAGCAGCGAAAGCGGGCAATGGCATGTACAAAGCCCTTCCGCTACAAACTCGACCGCTGAGAGATGGGTCATTACGCCGAACGTGGGATCCGACTGCGGAAGGAAGTAGCGGTACCAGTCGTCACTGGCTGGCTGGCTCGAAACCTGTTGATCAAGGATTACGTGCCGCCCCAAAGCCGGATATCTCACGGGCACGGACGCGTTTGCGGAAAGCGACTCGACCAGCGCCGATGTTGGGATTGCATCGGGGACTACCCAGGCAATCCGATCCTTGTACAGAGGCGATACCATGTGCGACGCACGGGTCGGTTCGATTGCCGTCGCGTTCACGATGGCGAAATTGATTTTGTGCAATAGCAGTTGATCAACAACTTCCGAGCTGTTCAGGGCCCAAAAAAGGTCAAATCTCGTCAATAGCTCTTCTTCAAGCACCATGCTTCCGACAGCTGAGGAAAATCGCCCACGCAATGTTGGTGTCGTGCCCAGCCGAACGCTGAACTTGCTGTCCCCAAACCGTGATTTGTGTTCCGAAGCCAAACGGTCAAACCGCATGATCATCTCATTCGCGGCTTTGAGCCAGTATTCTCCTGCTTCAGTGAGTTCGATCACACTGGATCGGGTCCGAATGACCAATTGCACCTCGAGAGTCTCCTCGATTTTCGCCAGTTGCTGCGACATGGTGGGTTGTGACAGGCCCATGCGTTTCGCGGCCTTGGTGATTGATCCCGACACGACGATCGCACGGAATATCTCGAGTTGTTTTAGCGTGATAGGCATGATTTATTAACCCTCAATATTTTGTATTAGAATTATTAATACGTCAGAACCGGGCGAAATCAAATTTTTCCTGCACCAGCGGGAATTACATTGCGTTTGGGGAACCGATGCAGAATAGCTTTGTTGAAAGCTTGTTCGTCGTGTTCTTGATGAGTTGCTCACCGAAACCAAGTTCCGAAATCTCGCCCGAATTCGTGACTGGGGACATGACTACAATACAAACCGCCGACATTCTGCGCCAGGACATGAAGCGCAAAAGACTTCACCTCACGGCGCGTCAACGCCAAAATCTCTGGGTCATA
>CALCGO010000235.1 GCA_937901055.1 uncultured Rhodobacterales bacterium | reverse complement strand
TGCCCGGCGTGTCGGTACCTGCTGGCCTAGATCATCAAGGATTGCCGTTGGGATTGCAGTTAATCGGACAGCCATGGGGCGAAGCGGATATGCTGAATACCGCCTATGCGCTCGAACAGGCTAGCGGATTTAATGCAAAACCTGCTAAGTGGTGGTAAATTGATATCTAAGGGATATTCCATGTTCAAAAAATCTGCGTTGTTAGTCACGGGACTAGCACTAGCTGCGTGCAGTGACCAACCTGTCGGTGGAACGGGATATTTCGATGCGGTCGCACCGACCACAGCCGTGCAGGAACCGGTTATGCTGGTTCCGCCCGCGAGCGAGGAACCGGATATGACCGCGGCCCTGAGCCAAGCGGTCGAGGCAGCGATTGCGGACGGTGAAACCACCGGATCAGAAATCGAAGTGGCGCAGGTTGATCCCGCACCGGCAGGAACCGAGACTGATCCAGCTATCGGCGGCTCCACCGAGATCAGCACGGATGACGGGACGCTAAACCTGAACATCACGTCGCAAGAACAGCAAAAAATCGAACGCGACAAAGCCGCCGTTCTTCTGGCCGCAGCACGGGCGCAATACGAAATCATTGAGCCGGGCGCCCTGCCCAACATTGTGGCAGGCGTAAACATCGCACTTTACGCGCGTGAAACCACCAATGCCGTCGGCGACAAGATGTATCGACGCGCACTAATCAAAGGCCGTTTCTCCGCTGCGGAGTGCGGCAAGTTCGCGACGCCGGACGACGCCCAACGGTATTTCCTTGCAAACGATGGCCCTGAAAAAGATCCGTTAAATCTGGATCCGGACGGCGACGGTTTTGCCTGCCGCTGGTCTCCGGATTTCTATCGTTCGTTAAGATGAAAAAAGCCCCGTCAATGCGGGGCTTTTCAATATTGGTATTAAACTTTTAGTTCACCAGCACTTTGACGCCCGTCGCGCCCTTCGACCATTTCATATTCGATCGGTTGATCATCCTGCAAACTTTGAAGTCCAGCTTCTTGAAGTGCGGTGATGTGGACGAAAACATCTTTGCCGCCATCTTCTGGTTGAATAAAACCGAACCCTTTTTCGGCGTTAAACCATTTAACAGTTCCTTTTGCCATCTCTGACTATTCCTCCGTGGTATTTGCCCAAACGAACCTGTCGGGCTTGTAACGCGCGAACGATACCAGATGTGACGAATTGGCGCAAATAAAACAAAATCGGGGTGTTCTTCAGCCATCGACAGGAACCGATGCCGCCGTCTGGCGCGGTTTTTCCGAAGGTTTCTCAATGTTTAGGCGTTCCACACTGGAAAGCACGCGCCACAGGTAATATGTTACAGGTTAACAAACTGTTACTCAAATCGGGACAGGAGGGGCATTTGTCCGCTAACACCTTGCAATGGATAGCTTTTGCGGTTCTCGTAGCCGTCATATGGACGGTGGCCGCTGGCGCTTTTGGCGATGGGATTTCCCTATGAGCAAACGATATGGCGGAAAATTCAGCCCATCTGACGCAACGTCAGGTCAAAATAATGCCCCCGTAAACGCGTTTCGGGAGCGTCGTGTTGCCCCGTCATATTTGCGGGCAAATCTGTTGTTCCTCGCCCCGTTGCCCTTATTGTTCAGCGGCATCGGTGAACTTCGAGCCGGAGATGCCCTTGGCATGATTGGCGAATTCGGAGCCCTGTCCATTCTGCTACTTTCCGCATGGTTGTTGCGTGAAGGCATGAAAGCCGAAGCCGAATTTGAGGCTCGGAAAATCGCCCGCCCTCCGGCAATTCCGCGCAAAGCCTTTGCTGCGGCTCTGTCAGGCATTGGCGTATTCACTGCGGCATCGCTTGGATGGGGGCAGCCAATGATAAGCGCCATAATCTTCGGCGCATTGGCCACGGGGGCGCATGTCTTCGCTTTCGGGTTAGATCCCATGAAGAAGAAGGGCATGTCCGGCCATAACGCCTTCGATAACGAACGTGTTGCAAAGGCTGTCGAAAAAGCCGAAATTACTTTGGCCGAATTGAACGCGGCCGCGACCCGATTTGGCGACCGCACCCTGGAAGCCCGCGTTGAGCGCCTTGGCGCATCCGTCCGTGAAGTTTTCCGCGCGGTCGAGGATGACCCGCGTGACTTAACTCGTGCCCGCAAATTTCTGGGCGTGTATCTGACGGGCGCACGGGATGCGACCGTCAAATTCGCAGACCTTTATTCCGCAACAGATCAACCGAAGCCCGCGATGATTACGTGGCTTTGATCAGCGATCTGGAAATTAGTTTTAACACCCACCGCGAAGTGCTTTTGCTTGATGACCGCCAAGATCTGGACATCGAAATCGAAGTGTTGCGTGATAGATTACAACAAGAAGGGTTAAAAACCCGTTAACCGAGGAGACACATTATGTCTGACGAAATCCGCGCAAAAGCCGCAACTGCCTTAAAAGATGCCGAGGCTATTACCGCCACGTTACTGCCTGAGGCCAAAAGCGAATTGATCGTGATCGATGCTGCCAGCACCGAGGAAAAAGCCGCTATTGAAAGTCGCATGGCTGAACTGGACATGGAGGACACGCAGTCCATCATCCGTTTTGGCTCCGGCGCACAAGCCGAATTGCAGGTTATTTCGCAAGAGATGTTGGCAGGCGTTCGCAACAAGGATGTCGGTCCAGCGGGCAGCAGTCTGCGTGATATGGTTTCGTCGATCCGTGGGTTCTCGATTGAAGAACTGGACCCCAACCGCAAGCTAAGCTGGTGGGAGCGCCTGATGGGTAAAGCCCAGCCAATGGCCGCATTCATGGCGAAATACGAAGACGTGCAGGGCCAGATCGACAACATCACTGATGAGCTTCTGTCGCATGAGACAATCCTGCTGAAAGACATCAAGTCGCTGGATAAGCTCTATGAAAAGACCCTCGATTTCTATGATGAACTGGCACTTTATATCGCGGCTGGCGAAGAGAAAATTCGTGTGCTGGATACAGTCGACATTCCGGCAATGGAAAAGACTGTGGCCGATGCGCCTGAAGGCGACGGTGTGATCCTTGCGCAGGAGTTGCGCGATCTGCGCGCCGCGCGCGATGATCTGGAACGTCGGGTGCATGATCTGAAACTGACACGCCAAGTGACGATGCAGTCCCTGCCCTCCATCCGGTTGGTGCAGGAAAACGACAAGTCTTTGGTAACGAAGATTAACTCCACGTTAGTTAACACCGTGCCACTGTGGGAAACCCAATTGGCGCAGGCCGTCACCATCCATCGTTCGCGCGAAGCGGCCGAAGTGGTGCATGACGCCAATGATTTGACCAACGAGCTGTTGAAATCCAACGCCAGCAACCTGAAGCAGGCTAACAAGGTTATCCGCGAAGAAATGGAACGCGGTGTCTTTGATATCGAGGCGATCAAACAGGCCAACGCCGATTTGATCGAAACCATCGAGGACAGCTTGCGGATCGCGGACGAGGGTAAAGCCAAACGTGCCGAAGCCGAAAAAGAGCTGAAGGTCATGGAAGCGGAGCTGAAAACGACGCTCGCCGCTGCCAAAGCCAAGGCAACGGGCGCTGGTGTGGCTGTTGGCGAAAGTGTTAACGATTGATAGGTTCGGCCCACGCCAATCATTGCGTGGGCCACCCAAACCAAAGGCAGATATGAGCATTCTCAGCCGCATACTATTAATTGCGCCAATTCTGTTTGTGGCCGGATGCGTAGAAACGTATCCGATTGCACCGTCCGGCACGGAATCCGAGTTGCAGCGCGTATACGCCGCCGCCGAGGCCAGCATGCGTGACCTTGGCAAAATGCGGACCGACGTCAGCCCCAAAGATGCGCCCTTCAGCTATGACGATCTGGTGCAGGATTTCGCGCAAATCGCCCTTCATAATGAATATCGCATTGCAGGTGGTCGTTTCATCGCAGGCGAGTCCGAAACATTTTTGCGACGTTGGGAAACGCCCGTACGTGTCGCTGCGATCAATGGCGCGAGCACGTCGGAAAGTGCGGCCCGCTTTAACACCGGCGAAGTTTCCAAATTTACGCGCCGCCTCTCGCGCCTCACTGATCTAGACATGCGAACGTCCACCAAAGAGGAGGCCAACTTTCTGGTGCTGTTCCTTAACGAGAACGAACAGGTTGATTTCGCAAACACCCTTCCCACAATTCTGCGGGATATCAGCCCCGCCGTGGTCGATGCCTTTCGCAACAGCCCGCGCAATATCTTTTGTGCCGCGTTTGCATTCACCAAACCTGGGCAGAAGGGCGTTTACGGAAACGTGTTGATTTTGGTGAAGTCCGAGCACAGCGACTTTATGCGCAAATCATGCGTCCATGAAGAAATGGCACAGGCCATGGGGCTTACGAACGACAGCCCCGAGGCCCGCCCCTCCATCTTCAACGACGACGAGGAGTTCGCGTTCCTGACGCGGCACGACGAAATTCTACTGCGAATGCTATATGATCCTCGCCTCAAAGCGGGTATGGAGAGCTATGAAGTAATCCCCCTTCTGCCCGCTATTGCACGCGATGCGGCGCGCTAAGGGGTAACTTGTTTTAAGGAGAAACACATGGGTATTTTTGATTTTTTAACCGGCGAATTTATTGACGTCATCCACCACACCGACGAAACCAACGACACGCTTGTTTGGCGGTTTGAGCGTGAAGACCACGAGATTAAGTACGGCGCTAAACTGACCGTCCGTGAAGGCCAAGCGGCCGTGTTTGTCCATGAAGGCCAGTTGGCCGATGTGTTCACGCCGGGCATGTATATGTTGGAAACCAACAACATGCCGATTATGACGACGCTGCAACACTGGCATCACGGCTTTGAAAGCCCGTTCAAGTCGGAAATCTATTTCGTTAACACGACGCGTTTCCAAGACCTGAAATGGGGCACGAAGAACCCGATCATGTGTCGTGACCCCGAATTCGGCCCTGTGCGTATTCGCGCCTACGGCACTTACACGATCCGCGTTTCGGACCCCGCGCAATTCCTGCGCGAAGTGGTTGGCACGGATGGCGAGTTTACGACCGACGAGATTTCCTATCAGATCCGCAACAACATCGTGGCGCGG
>CALCGO010000234.1 GCA_937901055.1 uncultured Rhodobacterales bacterium | reverse complement strand
CATCCTTCATCTTGCGTACAGCACCCGCCGTCTTCGAATTCATCACAAACGCCGCATTCGCACGGTACCTCGCACCAAGTGAATACACCAAATCGACAATCGCATCCGCAGGATCGATTCCGTCGAAATCTCCCGTCGCACCGGTCGCCACATACCCAAGATCACCCCATGACCAACTCGCGTTTTCAACAGCGGTGTACGTCAAGAAACCTTTCGGCTTGTCCAAGCCATCGCCACTAATAAACGCCACACCTTCAGCGCGGCTAAACTTGTCCGCAATACGCGTGGCCAACCAACCTTCAACGTCAAAAGCCGTATCATCCAACAAGCGTTGCGACGCCTTGGGAAGCGCCGACAATTCATGCAAAGGAATAGAGATTCGCTCCACCTGCGGCGTACCGGTTTCAGCCGCAGCACCAGTTTCCGAGGCCCAACCCGCGCCGATATCCGTATGGTCCACCAACACATCATACGCCGTAGATTCCACCTGCACCACATTCGCGATAGAACGAATTGAAGACGCCCCGCGCAGCACACCTGTAATCTGGTCCGCAGTTTGCGGGTCAACCAGATACCCGCCATCAGCTGAAACAGCTGTCGATAGCGACTTTTCTTCCACTGGAAGCCCACGCAACGCCTCGTCATCGCCACTGCGAAGATAGGCCGAAAACGCCTTCTTATGCGGGATACCTACCTCGGTTGTTGTGGAAAGTGCCGGGCGCGAAGTCGAAAGTGATTTAGCATTAAACATATTCAAACGTTCTTCCTGTTCAGTAAGTTTAGATTTAATTTCGTTTTTGAACCCACTGAATTCGCTCAAGAATTCATTCATCGCAGCTTTAACTTCAACAGCATGGGACCCTCCCGCAGCAGCACCGCCACGGGACTTCATTTCTTTTTCACGCATTATTTTTCCTTTGGTAAATACGTTCAGGCCAGCAGGTCGCGGGCCTGTCGAAAGGTTTCAGCCAGACTTTGTGCCAGCGCTGCCTCATCATCCGAAGGGGCAACGCGCGCCTCCGGAAGCATTGGAAAGGTGACCATAGACACCTCCCAAAGTTCAATTTCATGCAACAACCGCCCTTTGGAGGTTTTCTCTGCACGAACAGTACGGTACCCGATGGATAAGCCATCAATAGCCCCAGCGGTAAGCAAGGCTATCGCCTCACGACCTGCCTGCACTTCGGGCAATAAGCGCCCCTTAACGTACAGCCCTTTGTCGTCTTCGCGAATTTCGTCCCAGACGCCAATTGGTTGCATCGGATCATGCTGCCAAAGCATTTTAACCTTGCCAACAGTCTTGGAAAGCCGTGCCAAAGAAGCCGCATAGGCCCCTTTTTGCACTACATCCCCGCCTTTATCTTCAGCATTAAACAAAGACGCATACCCAGCGATCTCCGCGCCTTCACTTAAGCCGAAGTCCGCACCGAGACTACAGTATTTCGTCTCAAGTGCACTCAAAGAACTTTCATAAATCATGTATTTTCCTTAGAAAACCTTACAATAATTGCATAATTTCGATATTTTCCGATTACGCCCGCGTAACTAAACCATAGATCAAATCTGCCGAAAACATTGCTGCGGCGCCGTAAACCGCCAGCCACAGCCGCCGCTCCAAACGCTCGAGCATCCCCTCGATCGCCTGCAATCGACGCTCTAGTCCGTGCCAGCGTTCATCAAATACTCGCTCGTGTGCCTCAATCCTCGCGCTCGCCGCATCAAACGGCTCATAGAGGTATTTTGACCCCCCGCTCCGCCGGCTCATTCATCGTCCGCCAACTTAGGCAGCCCCAACATTTGCCGCTTCTCCGCAGGCGTCAAGAACTCTGCACCAGAAACACGCCGCCATTGCGCCTCACGTTCTGTTGCCAACGCTGGAATGCCATCTAGATCGGCTTTCAGAACCAGACCGTCGCCAAACAACGGCCCCAGCCATCCGGTCATTGCCTCGAGGGTTTTTGCCACCAGTGGCAATACCGTCAGCCGATAGAAAGCCCGATTTGCCTCCTGATAGTTCGCATACGAATTATCCCCCGGAAAACCCAGCAGCATAGGCGGCACACCAAGGGCTAACGCAACTTCACGCGCCGCACTTTCCTTTGTCTTCTGAAACTCCATATCGGACGGCGAAAAGCCCATCGGTTTCCAGTCCAAACCGCCCTCCAATAACATCGGGCGCCCAGCATTCTGTGCCCCTTGATGATGGCTCTCCAACTCATCAACCAACCGATTATACTGGTCCGAAGCCAACGACCCCATCCCGTCAGCGCCCTTATAAACAATCGCACCGGACGGCCGCGCCGCATTGTCCAGCAACGCTTTGGACCATTTCGAAGCCGAATTATGTACATCCAGCGCCGCCCCGGCCGCCTGCATCGGCGACAAACCATAATGGTCATCCTGTGGATGAAACGCCTTCACATGCAAAATCGAAGCAAATTCACCCCGCATATCAAACTGGTGCTTGCGCGAGCCAACTTTGTATTCATACGCCACCGGCCAGCCATCTGCCCCAGGCACGACCGACATTCGGTCAGATCGCAACACATGCAATTCACGTGGCCGATCCTCCCCTGCCGCTTCAAGGTATCCGTCGCCAGACAACAATAATTGCCCGTAAAACGCCTCGAACAACGCCGCTGCACCCTGCCCTTGATTGGGTTGCCCCAACAATGCCAACAACGGATGTACCTCGTAACGACGCTCCAAATCTTGCAACAGAACCGGCACTGCTGCCGACGCTTCTGCAATCATTTTCACACAGCGAAACCCCACAGGATTTCCTGTAAACCCCGAGCGCGTCAAACTCGCCGTATCGCGCGCAGACCAAACGGCCCGCCCCGATCCGTGAAACGCAATCACCGGAGCCGCAGCCGAGGCTTTTTCCTCGACACCACTCATCGATTTAAAAAGTTGTAAAACCATTATCTTACGCTCCCCAATTAAAGTCCGCGCACCCGGGGCCGCTGAAAATGCAGCGCCGGAGCAATCATCAAATCCGTAATCGCCCAGACCAGCGCATCGACGCGATCAGGGCTGCCTTTGCCAGTAAAACCAGACACCGTCATCGCACACATCTGGTCCTCCAATTCGGCAAAGCCGCCGCAATGAAACACGCGCCCTTGCTCGTACAGCGCCGCAACCGGCTCCGCTCGCGCCGCCTTCCCGCGCGATGCCCTGACCGCGCGATACGGCATCAACGGGTCAATGGAACGCACAAGAGATTCAACCAACTCACCGCCTTGATTAACCTCCGCTACCAACCGGTCCGCCTCGTATTCCCGCGCCTTGGCCACCGCCCGCTCCGCCCAAACCTGCGGCGATCCGGCGACAGATGCATCCTCCAACACATAGGCCCGCCAATCCTGTGGCGGCCCCTGCATCGAAACGCCCGCCACAATAATCCCGCACTCATCAGCCTTCGGCCCGCCTGTCACCGGTGGGTCCACCGCCACAACAATCCGGTTCAAATCCGGTACTTCGGCACGTTGCCCGTCCAGCGAAGCAAACGACCAGAACGCACCCTCGACATCCGTCAAAATTTCGCCCTGCAACTCCTGCCGCCCTAATCGCGAACCCGCATATTTCGCGCTGACATACTCCAGAAAACTATCCGCCAAATTCGCGGCGTTCGCCTCCGTCGGAGCAGATGTTCGCACGGTCCTCGCGTCCACCAGCAAATCTGACAACAACTTTGATGGCCGCGGGGTCGTCGTCACCACCTGCTGCGGCGCATCTCCCAGCCGCAAACCAAACTGCAACATGTCCCAAGCATCCTGCCCCTGCTTCCACTTCGCCAACTCGTCACACCAAGCCGCATCAAATTGCGGTCCGCGCAAACTCTCGGGGTTGGACGCTGAATAAATCTCAGCCACCGCGCCATTGGG
>CALCGO010000233.1 GCA_937901055.1 uncultured Rhodobacterales bacterium | reverse complement strand
GCAAACGCACGCATACCCCGTTCCATGACAGACTTAAGCAAAATCCGTAATTTCTCCATTGTGGCGCATATTGACCACGGTAAATCGACGCTCGCTGATCGGCTGATCCAGTCTACCAATACGGTGGCGGATCGCGATATGAAGGCGCAGTTGCTGGACAGTATGGATATTGAGCGCGAGCGCGGGATTACCATTAAGGCCAACACCGTGCGGATTGATTACCGCGCGAATGATGGCGAGGATTATGTTCTAAACCTGATCGACACTCCGGGCCATGTGGATTTCGCATATGAGGTCAGCCGCTCTATGCGCGCCGTTGAGGGATCCCTGTTGGTTGTTGACGCCGCACAAGGCGTCGAGGCGCAGACCTTGGCGAATGTGTATCAGGCGATTGAAGCGGATCACGAGATTATTCCGGTTTTGAACAAGATTGACCTGCCGGCCGCCGAACCTGAACGGGTTTGCGAACAGATCGAAGACGTGATCGGGATCGATGCGTCCGAGGCTGTGATGATTTCGGCAAAAACCGGCATCGGCATCCCCGAGGTGCTCGAAGCTATCGTAACACGCCTACCTGCGCCCGAGGGCGTGGAAGATGCGCCGCTTCGGGCCATGTTGGTAGACAGTTGGTATGATGCCTACTTGGGTGTTGTCGTGTTGGTCCGTGTGATTGATGGACGCTTGAAAAAGGGTGACAGGATTCGGATGATCGACACCAATGCGGTGTATCCGGTGGATCGTGTTGGCGTCTTCAAGCCCGAAATGGAGAATGTAGACAGCCTTGGGCCGGGCGAGTTGGGTTTCCTGACCGCCAGCATCAAACAGGTTCGTGACACGCGCGTTGGTGACACAATTACGCACGAAAAGAAGGGCACGACGGACCCGCTGCCCGGCTTTAAGCCTGCGCAACCAGTGGTGTTTTGTGGGTTATTCCCGGTGGACGCGGCGGAATTCGAAGACCTTCGTGAGAGCATTGAAAAGCTGGCGTTGAATGACGCGTCGTTCAGTTTTGAAACCGAAAGCTCGGCTGCGTTGGGATTTGGGTTCCGGTGCGGGTTCCTTGGATTGCTGCACCTGGAAGTTGTTCGTGACCGAATCCAGCGTGAATACGATATCGAGTTGATCACCACCGCGCCGAGCGTGATTTATCAGGTTCATATGCGTGATGGCTCTTTGATCGAGCTGCACAATCCTGCCGATATGCCGGACATGACCCTCGTTGAACATATTCAGGAGCCGCGGATCAAGGCGACCATCCTTGTGCCGGACGAATATCTTGGCGACGTGTTGAAGCTTTGTCAGGACCGTCGTGGCATTCAAAAAGATCTGACCTACGTTGGTGCTCGTGCGATGGTGATTTACGATTTGCCGCTGAACGAGGTGGTGTTCGATTTCCATGACCGTTTGAAATCCGTGACCAAGGGCTATGCCAGTTTTGATTACGAGATGGACGGGTATCGCGAAGATCAGTTGGTGAAAATGCAGATTTTGGTGAATGACGAGCCTGTTGATGCGCTTTCCACCATGGTTCATCGTGCCCGTGCCGAGGCCCGTGGTCGCGCCATGTGTGCCAAGCTGAAAGAACTGATCCCGCAGCATATGTTCAAAGTGCCAATTCAAGCGGGCATTGGTGGGCGAATTATCGCGCGTGAAACGATATCTGCGTTGCGCAAAGACGTGACAGCCAAGTGTTACGGCGGCGACATGACCCGTAAACGTAAGCTGCTGGACAAGCAGAAAAAGGGTAAAAAGAAAATGCGGGAGTTTGGCCGTGTGGCAATCCCGCAGCAGGCGTTTATCAACGCCCTGAAGATGGATGACTAGGACGGCGCGCGCCACCCATATCTAAGTGGCGCACGCATCCAAACCATGGCTTTAAAGTGCCATCACGCCTCTGTTTGCCATTGCGAGTTTGGCCAATTCCAGCGATGCATTTGCATTCACTGGCAAATTTCCCGCCCAGACAACATCGCCGCGCGAAATTCCGATGTCTTTTAGCATCGCGTCATCCAACTGCATCAAATACCTGAAAGTTTTGTTGTCGGCGCGTCGTTGAATGCGGCCGGCGATTTTGCCTTTTACCGTCGCGATCAGTTCCGCAACACGCGTGGATAGCGAAACCGATGCTTCTGCGATGTGATCGGAGCAATTTGGAGTGCGGTTCATAAATGATGAATAGTCAGACATTTTGATGTCTCCTCATAGTGTTTCAATTCGGCTTCATTGCCTGAACCTTGGCGGGTTCTTTGTTCTGATGAAACTAACATAGGAGAGGCATCAATATCACACAAACGAATACATTTGCGCTATTACATCACGAATGATGATATATCATGAAGATACGCCATATTTTAGATATCGGTCCGCGCACGTGCATTGATCAATTCTACAATCTAGGTCGAAAACGCCCCGAACGAAGCTGTGCTATTCGTCTATGATGTCACCGGTCCCGCCGAAATCCGCTGGAAAATCCGCGAATTTTGGCAATCCGTCTTTCATCGGTAGAACGGTTTCGGCGTAATTCACGTGCAACCCCGGTTCGAACACAAGTGCCGGAATTGTGGCTGCATAAACATCCACCAATCCAAGCCCTTCGTGGCCCGACATCACGTGGCCACCGCAAACTGTGCAGAACTGACGCTGGCTGTTGTTTGTCTTTTCAAAGGTCGCGAGGTTGTCCGCACCTTTGGTGACGTTTACGGCCTCGGGCTTCCAAAGTGTGAACGCGTTTACTGGCCCCGCAGACCAAGAGCGACAGGAATAACAGTGGCAATACCCCATCCCTTCCGGTGCGCCTTCGACTTCAATTTGTACCGCCCCGCAAAAGCAGGAACCTTTAAATGTCTGTGACATATTCATCCCCTTCCAGGTTTTCTGCCGGCATTTTATTTTTGCCGATCAAACATAATCTATCACATTGAGCGGCTCTGACCAAATCTGCGCATGTTTAGATCGCGCGTGCATCAGAATCCTCTCCCTCACTCTAACTAGCTGACGCAGATTTACCCGACGACTACGTCAACCGTCAGTGGTGTCAGTCAGGGAATTGGCCACTCGGTATTGTGTGTGGCGCCTTGTCGTAATATTTTACAAACCTGTTTGTATATTAGCTATTTGTATTGTAGAAACCAGAAACACGAAAACACCCTTCGGGAGAGTGATATGAATAAATTGGCTTCAACTGCGATTGCTTTGGTTATAGGAGCGGCATCTTTTGCCACGAGTGTTAGTGCCGAAATCATCGGGGTTTACCTTCGCAATGGTGAAGAATTTATTCTTGTGCGCACTACGGACGACGGCCAACTGTATTGCACGCGCGTTGGCGACGGTTTCGAAATGTGCGACGGGATAACCGAGCGGGACGACGGGTCGTGGTCAGGTGAAAGCATGAAACACCCGGATATGCCAAGTTTCATGATATTCAGTGGCAAAGTGGTTTTCAGCGAAACCGAGATGTCACTTGAAGGTTGTACCGCAGGAAACGCCCTTTGCGAGGCAGAAACTTGGCCCGTACAGTAATTTACATGGCGGCGGGCACAGGCTTGCTTCCCTTTTCCATCGGTTGATGGAAATTCCGGCGCGGGGTCTCTATATACGGGTTAACAATTCGTAACGGAGGCCGGAATGCCGTTTACCTTTGACAACAGCTATGCGCGTCTGCCGCAACGGTTCTATGCGAAGCAACCGCCAACCCCTGTGGCTTCGCCATCAGTTGTTGCTGTTAACCATCTTTTGGCGGCGAAGATCGGCGTAGATGCCGGTGCGCTAAATGCAGAGATTCTGTCAGGAAATGTGATCCCCGAGGGGGCTGATCCGATTGCGACGGCTTATGCCGGGCACCAGTTCGGTGGCTGGAACCCACAGCTTGGGGACGGTCGCGCGGTATTGCTGGGCGAGGTCGTTGGTCCGGACGGAATTCGGCGTGACATCCAGCTTAAGGGTTCAGGCCCAACGATGTTTTCGCGAAACGGCGACGGTCGCGCGACGTTGGGTGCGGTGTTGCGCGAATATCTGGTTAGCGAGGCAATGGCCGCGTTAGGGTTGCCAACTACGAGGGCATTGGCCGCTGTGACGACGGGCGAACAGATTTTGCGGGATGGCTATGAACCCGGCGCAGTGCTGACAAGGGTGGCACAAAGCCATATTCGTGTTGGAACTTTTCAGTATTACTACGCACGGAAAGATCACGAAGCTTTGCAACTACTGGCAGAGCATGTGATCGCGCGCCATTACCCAATGGCAGCAGAGGCGGAAAATCCGGTTCGCGGGATGCTGGACGCAATCATAGTGCGGCAAGCCGAATTGGTGGCGCGGTGGATGTTGGTCGGGTTTATTCACGGAGTGATGAACACGGATAACAGCGCGATCTCGGGTGAGACGATTGATTATGGTCCGTGCGCCTTCATGGATATATTCCACCCCGAGACTGTGTTCAGCTCGATTGATCGACATGGGCGATATGCGTGGAACAACCAGCCGGAAATGGCACATTGGAATATGGCACAACTGGCGCAGGCATTGGGGCCGGTGCTGGGCGACAACGTCGATACCGAAGCACAAGAGGCGTTGGAATTGTTCGCGCCTGCGTTTTCCAACGCGTTTTACCGCGGGTTTGCGGCCAAGATCGGGATGGCTGCAGATACGGCGGAGCTACGCGAACTGGTGACGGAATTGATGGGGGCAATGGCGCAGGAAGATGTGGATTTCACGCTATTCTTCCGGCACCTAACTTTGGGCGCACGAACGAAGGACTTCACAAGTGTGAAGGCGATGTTTGCCAATCCTGAACAGATTACCGACTGGATATCGCGATGGAACGCCTTGAGCGCTGACGCTGCGTTAATGCAAAAGGTTAACCCTGTGTTTATTCCGCGAAACCATCGCATTGAGGAGGTTATCACAGCGGCCAACCAAGGCGATCTGAAACCGTTCAAGCGGCTGCATGCTGTTCTGGCGCGTCCTTATGATGAACAGCCGGAAAATGCCGAATATGAAAACGCACCGATGCCCGAAGAGATCGTGCAGGCGACATTCTGCGGAACATAGGATTTCGTTTGCATTCAGAAGGATTTTATCAAAGAGTAAACTTCTTTGAAACCTACACCCGAGGCCCCTATGACAAGTCCTTCCTTCCCCCCGATTTTTGATGGCCACAACGATGCGCTGTTGTTGCAAATGAAAACTGGCGCGGGCGCGCGCAAAGAATTCGTGGACGGAAATAACGCACACATCGACGTGCCCAAATCCCGCATTGGGGGTTTTGGGGGTGGTTTTTTTGCAATCTACGTACCTTCCCCCGGGAAATTCGACCACTTTTTTGAAATGATGCGGCAGCCGGAATACGACCTACCCTTGCCCGCACCCGTTCTACAAGTTGACGCCGAACCGGTCATGTTGGCGCAGGCCGAAATTTTAAGGCAACTAGAGGCCGACGGGGCGCTTAAGATTTGCACGACGACCGCGGAAATTCGCGAATGTCTGAACACCGGTTTGATGGCTGCGATCATGCACATTGAGGGGGCCGAGGGGATCGACACTAACCTCGATATGCTCGGCAAAATGCATGACCTTGGTCTACGGTCTTTGGGTCCGGTGTGGAGCCGTCCGACGGCGTTCGGGCATGGAGTTCCGTTCCGATACCCATCCGATGGCGACATTGGCGAGGGGTTAACGAACGCCGGCAAGGATTTGGTCCGCGAATGTAATCGTTTGGGGATCATGCTCGATCTTTCGCACCTGAATGCGGCCGGAATGCGCGATATTGCCAAAATTAGCGATGCGCCTTTGGTGGCCACACACTCCAACTGCCATGCGATAAGCCCGCATGCACGGAACCTTACGGACGACCAACTGGCCATGATCAAAGACAGCGACGGCATGGTCGGTTTGAACTTCGCGGTGGCGTTTTTGCGGCCCGACGGGCAGATGAAAACGGATGTGGGATTGGATGTGATGATGCGACACCTCGACCATCTGATCACGCATTTGGGGGAAGATCGCGTTGGTTTAGGGTCCGACTTTGACGGGGCTGAAATTCCGGACGCGATCGGCGACATCGCGGGGCTGACAAATTTGCGCGAGGCGATGCGCCAACACGGTATCGACGAGCCGTTGATGGCAAAAATATGCAACGAAAACTGGCTTAGTTTGCTTGATCGGACATGGAAGTAGATTCATCCTCTTGACCTTCCCCTAACTGGAAGCATTACGTGTGTGAGCAGCTAATAACTAGGAGCACACGATGAATGTTTTTACCCGCCGAAGTTTTTTGAAATCCACAGCTGCAAGTGCAGTTGTACTTGGCGGTGCTGCCGTTTACTGGCCACGGTCGGGATTTGCGCAACCGACCGGGGGAATGACGAACCTGCTAAAAATCCCGGCGCTAGAAACCGGGCACGCAGAGGGCGGCGTACGGGTTTATGACCTGACGATGCAGAACGGGGTCACCGAATTTTTTGAAGGCTATCAGACCCCGACGAGCGGGATAAACGGCAGTTACTTGGGCCCCACACTGAAGGTTCGGGACGGTGCTGCGATACGAATTAATGTATCGAATACACTGGAGGAACCATCAACGTTGCATTGGCACGGCATGCACTTGCCGGCCCGCATGGATGGTGGGCCACATCAGGTTGTTAGCCCAAATGAGACTTGGGCCTCGGAATTCACAATCAAGCAAAAGGCCGCGAGTCTGTGGTATCACCCGCACCTGATGGGCAAAACAGCCGAACACGTCTGGCGTGGCATGGCGGGTATGTTCATCGTTGAAGATGCCGAGTCAGACGCGCTGCCCTTGCCCAACAACTATGGCATCGACGACATTCCTTTGGTGCTTCAGGATCGCATATTCACGCGCGACGGGCGAATGGATTACGGGCTTTCGATGCATTCACGCATGATGGGGATGGTTGGAAACGTTCCGTTTGCCAACGGGACCTACGCCCCGTATTTCGAGGCAACGACGACAAAGTTGCGCCTGCGGATATTGAACGGGTCTAACGCCAGCACCTATAATCTTGCGCTGGATAACGGTGCGAACTTCATGCAAGTCGCAACTGATGGTGGATTTTTGGAAGCACCGGTGGAGATGAACTTATTGCAACTGGCCCCCGCCGAACGTGCGGAAATCATCGTTGATCTCGTCGCTGCGGAAAAAGTCATGTTGTTGAATATGGCAATTGGTGGAGGTTCAAGCGGTGGAATGATGAGCGGCGAAAACAACAATGCGCCAGCCTTCCCTTTCTTGGAAATACGCGCGGCAGCGAAAATAACCCAATCTGCTGATCTACCGTCACATCTAACCACAATGGAGTGGTTGAACGAAGCCGACGCCGTGAAAACCCGTGTCTTCAATCTGGAAATGCAGATGGGCATGGGCGCGATGATGGGCGGCGGAAACTCCCACAGTATTAACGGCAAGGTCATGGACATGGCCCGTATCGACGAGGTTGTAAACCTTGGCGACACCGAGATATGGGAGTTACGGAATGTTTCGATGATGCCGCACCCGTTCCATATGCATGATGTGCAATTCCAGATTTTGGACCGTGACGGTCAGCCCCCTGCACCGAACGAGCATGGGCGCAAAGACGTCGTTATGGTGAACCCTGACGAGGTGGTCCGGATCATCATGCGCTTCGAGGATTACGCCGACGCCAACGCTCCGTTCATGTATCACTGCCATATTCTGGAGCATGAGGATGCAGGTATGATGGGGCAGTTCGTCGTCGTCTAGGCGAAGCAACCGCGCGATTACCCTATGAATTTGTGTGTATTTGGGCTAGTTGGGAAAGATTACACCTGACAGCCCATTTCGCACGGATACTTTTATGGATGATGCCTCAATTGAGCCCACGCTGAAGCGCGTCGCTGCAATTACCACTGTACGAAACGATACGATGTTTTTGGAAAAGTGGGTTCAGTATTATGGGCGGCAATTCGGCCTTAAAAACCTTTACGTTTTTATCGATGGGCATGATCAGCCGTTGCCGGAATGGTTGGGCGAAATAAACACCATCGTCCTGCCGCACCTGCCGCTGAAACGTGCGAGAGCCGATGCGCGACGGGCTCAAGTGATGTCACATATGGCTCGCGGTTTGTTCAAGTATTTCGATGCTGTGATTGTCACGGATGTCGACGAATTCCTTATAGTTGATCCTAACGTAAGCCTAACGTTGGCTGAATACCTGTCGCAATCCAAAGCGAAGACGACATTGTCTGGACTTGGGTTGGATGTTGGGCAACATCTGGAACAGGAATCGGCGTTGGACCTACGGCGTCCATTTTTGGATCAACGCCAATTTGCGCATCTCTCATCGCGGTACACCAAGCCCGTCGTGGCGTTTCGTCCTGTGACTTGGGGTTCAGGAATGCACCGGGTGAAGGGGCGGAATTTCCACATTGATCCAAAGCTGTTTTTGTTCCATTTCGGTATGATAGATTACGAACTGGCCACCGGAAAAACGGCTGATGAGGACCGTTTGGGATCGGGTTGGAAAAAACACCTTTCGCGACGCGAAGCCCTGTTCAAAATCATCGCGGAGTCCGACCCGGTTGAAGGTGACGCATATTTCGAAGAGGCTAGAAGACGGCAACGGTTGCGCCGGCCACTTTATGCATTAAACAAACCCGGGATGATACGCGGCAATCCGGTTGTGAAAATTCCCAACCGATTTCGAGGGATTATCTAGCGCTAGATCATGGGCGTGTTTTTCTTGCGAAAGGCCAACGCCTCGAGGATGATGCCATTGGTATTGACGTCACTGTAATTCGCGGTCGCTAATCCAGTGGCGGTAAACACTCCCGAAGCAAATCCGAGATCTTCGAGACGGGCGTTTTTACGGACATAGTCTATCAGCAATTGCGAGTACGCTTGCGGGCGTACCGCAGACCAAAGGTAGGCGGATTTGGTGCTGACCATGGTGACCGCGCGCTTGAAACCGGCGGTTTGATAACGGGCCGTGCTGTTGATAATGTTGACCTTCCACGGATCATCGTCGCCAATTTTGTAGCCTTGATAAGAAAACCATGGCTCGCGATCCAGCGGGCCTTCGGACACACACACAGGATCACCGGATGCCTCATACTCGACAATCTGCTGCGTATATAGAACATCTGCGAGGGTGCGCGCCGGGGCGGAATATCCCATCTCCACAGCTTCCAGTACATGTGGTTCAGTGCTTAGCAATTCGCTATTTTCAATAACACCGAGGACACGCATTTGGGCATCCATCTCAGTGTCACCGGCGTGTTCGGGAAACGGCGTGTCTACCGCAAACCCCCAAAGTGCGTAGCCGCGTGACACATAATGTGTGTAACCGGAGTCCAAAGCCGAGGTGAAGCGGCCGTCACGAATGCTGCGGATTTTTCCGTCCTTGATGACTTTCTCGAATTCCCATCCAGCGACGATTTCTGCGATCCCCATGCCACCGCCAACATGTTGTTCGAGTGCTTTTAGGCTGATCAACAAGCGGCCCGCGTCGGTCGCATCGAAGCCGACCTCTCCGGGTTGGCGACCTGTAACGGATATCGAGGTTTGTGGCAACAGCAGCCCGTTGATACGTGATATCGTCGGCAAATGCGCCAATAAGCGCGTTGTACGGTCTGTGAATTCTGCATCGTTAATCACACCCAACGTGTTGGCACTTACTAAAGCCATGATGTGTGTGCCGATATCCCACATGGTTGCGAAGGGGTAGGAACTGTGACTTTCGCCCTCCATCCATACGGTTCCCGGGACAAGGCCGGTTTCGGGGTCCGTGAACAAATCGAAGAACCGCCACGCGGTGGCGGCATCGTTGTCCAGTTCGGTTTGGTTTTCGCTTAAGGTTTCCTTACTGGCAAGCGCGCGGTGATGGTTGCTCGCAGTCAACAGACGATACTTTTCGTCCGTTGGCGCGGCAATTTGACGAAACCCGGACAGCGCGACAACTTTGCCAACGCCAGATGTTTCGGATGTCGACAGGGCCCCGACAATCGCTTGCATGGCGACAGGGTCTTGCACAGCGGCGGCGGTAACCATTATGGCGATATCGGCTTGGGAACCAATCGCAACTAACAAATCATCGCGAACATCCTGAGACGTACGAATTTTACGGCCACCATCAAACGTATAGGCAATCGGCAAATGGAATAGACCGTGCCCATCCAATCCCCTAAAATTGGACGCAGGATTGGTGTCGGACAAGATTTCAACACCGGCTTGCGCAAGTTTTGGGTAAATGGCGGAATCGACCTTCGTCAAGGAGATGCAACTCGTTTCCGCAACCTCCAACTGCATCGCAAAATTCAACGCCGTTTCGTCACCCTCATACCGCAAACAGTCGGTCGTTCCGCTTGAAGCCGTCAGACTGTGCGGAACGTTGGCTGCATTAAGGGCAGCGGTGAATGTTTGCGTGGCCGGATCGTCGTTATGCTCCACGGATAAGCCGATTAGCCGACCGTAGGTATCGCTCGATTGCTGATGCAGTTCAGCCGGGAGCGTTGAAAACACGTCGCCGGCAGCGTTCTTCACGAAAAGCGCATCACCGATCTGCGCCCCCATCAGAAAGGCGTCGGCGTCACTTGTCGTGCTTTCTTTTAGCGAGACATAGACAATCAGAGTATCCGACATGGTTTCA
>CALCGO010000232.1 GCA_937901055.1 uncultured Rhodobacterales bacterium | reverse complement strand
ACCGCAAACACACCACGTCTGACCCTTAAAAGCTGGCCGCGCTTCACCAAGCGAGACAATGCCTGGTCAACAGCCGCCCGCTCGCCGAGGTGCAACAACTCCTTCGCAGAAATCGTAGCGCCCTCAGGTAAGTTGGCTGCAAATGCCAATATCGCTTTTGCTGTCGTGTTCATTTCAAGCTCCTACTGTCAGATTAGATAAGCTAACTTCTGACACTTTGCAATGTGGTTGCTCAGGCGTTGCTTTTCAATGGCGTTATTGCATGGATCGTTCTTCCACTGATACTAAAGCGGTCTGTTCCAATCAAGGCAGTGTAAATGCCGCACAAATTCAACGCCGATCGTCGTAACAAAATCCCGAAGCAGAAGCATCGTGTTACCAACTGGTCTGAGTATAATGAAAGCCTGCGACGACGGGGGTATATGACGGTCTGGATCAGCGAAGCCGCGCTTGGCCTGTGGTCGGCGCCGCGCCGAATGACACGGGGCGGACAGCGGCGCTACTCGGATTTGGCGATTGAGCTTTGCCTGACGCTGGGCCTGGTCTTCAAACAGCCATTGCGTCAAACTCAAGGCTTGATGCGCTCCATCGCGGGATTGCTGGATGGCCTAACTGGACCGAGCGTGCATATATGGACATCTTGAAGAACAAAGACAGCCCGAAGTTTGAGAGCAAACTCCAATAGCCGACAAAGTAAGGGGGTGCTTTCCACCTTTGTCTACTTTGAGTATACCCTTGGCGAACATATCCAGTGAACACTGATATCTGTAAAAAGCGTGTGCATTTTGGGCCAGTTACTGTATTCTGAACACATATTGACACAGGCACATCCAAAATGAACACTTCCTACGCCAAAATCGGATATGCGCGCACTTCGACTATGGACCAGAACCTGGACACCCAAATCGCCGCGCTCAAGGTGGCAGGATGTGGCATGGTCCGTACGGAACAGAAGGGTTGTGCGAGCCTTGTGGGGCGGCCTGAGCTCAAGACCATCCTCGATTTCATCCATGCAGGCGAGACGCTGGTCGTAACGCGCATCGATCGACTGGCGCGAAGCCTGAGTGATTTGCAGACCATTGTTGTAGCGCTAAAGTCCAAAGGTGCGCACCTGGCAGCAACAGAACAACCCGTCGATACCTCCACCGCTTCTGGCAAGGCGTTTTTCGATATGCTCGGTGTCTTTGCAGAGTTTGAAACCAACCTCAGGCGGGAACGGCAGGCTGAAGGCATTGCTGCGGCTAAGAACCGAGGTGTTTATCGAGGGCGACTCCCTCAGATCGATATGGCGGCTATCCAGGCTAAACTAGCCGAGGGCGTCTCCCCCACAGAGGTTGCGCGGTCCATGCAAATCTCGCGGGGTACAGTTTATAAAGCAAAGGCATTAATGTGAAGAAGAACAAAAGAAAGCCGCAAGGGCATCCACCAGCAGCCCGACAGTTGGTGCAGACGATAACCGTTAACGCCAAGGTACCACCACCACGCAACCTGACACCTGCGCTGTGTGACCGCTTGCGCCGAGATCTTCTGGCCGCTTGCCAAACCGTTGCCGAAAGCCACGGGCTGACGGTTGAGGGTGGCGATTTGAGCGACATCGACTTGCGTCACGGATTTGAGGTTGGCTTCCGCGTCGGCATTCCCTTGGCTGACGGCTCTCTGTATTCAATCGAGAGAGCCTTGTTTGAAACACTTGCAGAACATTTTGGGTTAAAGCCTTCTGACTATGGGCGCATCTTCAAAAGCAACGGCGAGGCCTTTCGTATCACGTCGCTCAATCCCAATCGCCCAAAGTATCCGATCAGTGCAGAGCGTGTCGCTGATGGTCGCGGCTTCAAATTCACTGTCGAAAATGTGGTGCTGCGCCTAGGCACTTCGGCAGCGCGTTGTGATCCGTGAATGTTTACAAGGCTCATATAAACAGCCTTAGGCCAGTTAGACCCAATTCATTTGGCGTCGGCTCTGTTTGCTGCGCCAACTTCAAGATATGGTAGCTCACACGCCAAAGGACGCGAGTGATCCCCGAGAGGTTGTTGTTGGACTGGTCGAGCGCGTCACTTTCCACAGCCAGGATACGGGGTTTTGTGTGCTGCGAGTCAAAGCTCGCGGCCACCGCGATCTTGTTACAACAGTGGGCCATGCAGCAATGATTTCCGCTGGTGAGTGGATCACTGCATCGGGTCATTGGATCAATGACCGCACCCATGGCCTGCAGTTTAAAACACAGTTTCTCAAGACTTCAGCCCCATCAACCAGCGAGGGGATCGAAAAGTATCTTGGGTCTGGCATGATTAAGGGGATCGGCCCGGTCTATGCGAAGCGGATGGTTAAGATGTTTGGCTGTGATGTATTCGACATTATCGAAGTAAGCCCTGAGCGCCTGCATGAGGTTGATGGTATTGGACCAAAACGGGCGGACAAAATTACGGCAGGCTGGGCCGACCAGAAAGTCATCCGTGAGATTATGGTGTTCCTACATCAGAACGGGGTGGGTACCGCCCGTGCGGTGCGGATATTCAAGACCTACGGTGTTGATTCCGTACAAATCATGAGTGAAAACCCGTACCGGCTGGCGAAAGATATTCGTGGAATTGGGTTTCGCACGGCGGATCAGATCGCTGAAAAGCTTGGAATTGAAAAGACTGCCATGGTGCGAGTGCGGGCAGGGATTTCTTTCGCCCTAACCGAGGCCATGGGGAACGGCCACTGCGGTCTCCCGAAAGCCGACTTGGCGAAGCTAGCCGAGAAGCTGCTTGAGGTGTCCAGTGATCTCATTAGTCACGCAATGGATCAGGAACTGGCAGAGGGGGCTGTGACCGCCGACAGCATTGGTGAAACAGACTGTGTTTTTCTAACGGGGCTTTATCTCGCCGAGCAAGGTATCGCCCAGCACCTCAAACGTATCTTAACGGGGCGGTTACCTTGGCCTGATATTGACGCTGACCGGGCACTTCCCTGGATCGAGGAAAAGACAGGCCTCGCTCTTGCACCCAGCCAGGCCATAGCCATCCGGTTGGCCCTGCAATCAAAAATGATGGTCATCACCGGTGGGCCGGGTGTCGGAAAGACAACCATTGTGAATTCGATACTGCGCATTCTGGCCGCCAAGGCGGTTAAGCTTCTTCTTTGCGCCCCTACAGGACGGGCAGCCAAGCGCATGACCGAGGCGACAGGGATGGAAGCCAAGACAATCCACCGCATGTTGGAATTTGATCCAAAGACCTTTGGATTTAAGCATGATGGGAATAACCCGTTGGAGTGCGACCTCTTGGTCATCGACGAAAGCTCGATGATAGATGTGTCCCTGATGCAATCACTTCTGAAAGCACTTCCAAGTCACGCAGCACTCTTGATTGTTGGCGACATTGATCAACTGCCATCGGTTGGGCCGGGCCAAGTTTTGGCTGACATTATCGCGTCAGAAGCCGTGCCAGTGGTTCGACTTACGGAAGTATTCCGGCAGGCAGCAGACAGCAAAATCATTACCAGTGCACATCAGATAAACGAAGGCCGCATTCCCGATCTATCATCACCCGATGGAGAAACCGACTTCTACTTCGTTCCCGCTGAAGATCCCGAACAGGCCGTGCTACGGATTATTGAACTGGTCCAGAACCGTATCCCCAAACGGTTTGGGTTTGATCCACTCCAG
>CALCGO010000231.1 GCA_937901055.1 uncultured Rhodobacterales bacterium | reverse complement strand
ACGGGACGGCGTGCAACAGGTAATCGCAGGTAAACTGGTTGAAAGGATGCGGCAGGAAGGTTCTGAGTACAGGGGGTGGTGGATTTTTAGGGCAAAAACTGGCGGCGGCATTGCGTGCAAATCCGTCGATCGCTGGCACGCCCGTCTCTGGCCTGATTTTGGCAGATTTAGCCGCGCCGCCGCCCATGGATGCATCATTTTCGGTGGAATGCGTTGCGGCGGATATCGGCGATGCGGTGGCCGTTAACCAATTGTTCAGTGATGCACCCGACGTGATCTATCATCTAGCGGCCGTAGTCTCCGGCGCGGCCGAAGCTGATTTTGATCTAGGCATGCGCGTTAATTTGGCCGGCACGATGAACGTGTTGGAGGCCGCGCGAACGGCTGGCAACCTACCGATCGTGATCTTCGCGTCTTCCGTCGCGGCACATGGCGGCGAAGCCCCTGACGTTGTTCCGGACGGGGTGGAATTGAACCCGCAGTCGTCCTATGGCACACAAAAAGCGATCGGGGAAAAGCTGTTGCAGGATTATTCGCGCAAGGGTTTTGTCGATGGTCGCGGGGTGCGTTTACCAACCGTGACAATCAGGCCGGGGGTCGCGAATGCGGCGGCCTCGTCCTTCATGTCTTCGATTTTTCGCGATACGATGCAGGGCAAAAGCGCAAACTGTCCGGTCTCGAAAGGCTTCAAGGTTTGGCATTCCGCGCCACGAACGATTGTCGCAAATCTGCTACTTGCAGCCGAAGTACGCGCAGAGGCTTTTGGGTTTAACCGGTGTATCAATCTACCCGGTCGTACCGATACGATTGGCGAAATGATTGCCGCGATGACATACGTTTCCGGCCCCGCGGCCGAGGCGCGCATCACATGGCAGAGCGACCCGATCGTGGAGGCCGTAGTCAGCGGATGGCGATCGGAGTTCACCCCAACGAAGGCGCTGGGTATGGGCTTTATCGCGGATAATTCGTTCGAGGATACCGTTCGTTGGTTCCTTGAAGACGATATTGTTAGCAAATAATTACGGCAGCTTGTCTTCGCCCGTCCCCAGACGTTTCGTCGGGTTTTGAATTTCCAGCCAGCGCAGATAGGCCGAATGGTCGTTCCCCGCCAACGCCGGATCTGCGGCCAAATCGGCAAACGCCGCACGCGCCATTTCAGTTAGTGGCAGTTTCAAACCGTATTCGGCGGCGGCGGCCATCGCATTATCCAAATCTTTCAACTGGATTGCAGACGTGCCACCGGGCACCCAGTTTCGATCCAGCATTCGTTGCCCGTGCAAATCCAGAATTCTGGACGTTGCAAATCCGCCCATCAACGCTTCGCGTACCGCTGCAGGGTCACATCCACCTTCTTGAGCTAACAACAAAGCTTCGGAAACCGCACCGATAGTGATAGCGACGATCACCTGATTGGCCAGCTTCGCCACCTGCCCTGCACCGTGAATTCCCACATGCGTCGCGCGCCCCATCGCTTCGAACACCGGCTCCGCATCAGCAAAAGCATCTGCGTTTCCACCCGCCATAATCGCGAGCGTGGCATCCGTCGCCCCTTTTTCACCCCCTGAAACGGGCGCATCCAGATATCGCATACCCCGCGTTTCCAAAACGCCCGCATGATCCCGCGCCACGCTCGGCTCGATCGAGGACATGTCAATGAATAACGTTCCCGCCTTCGCTTTACCTAATGCGCCGAACAGCACGTCTGTCACAACCCCGCCGTTTTCCAACATGGTGATGACGGCATCGGCGCCCGTAATCGCCTCGGCGGCGGTGGGGCAAACCGTGGCCACGCCCGACAAGGCTTCGGCCTTGGACTTGGTTCGGTTCCAGACCCGCATGGTAAAGCCAGCAGCGGCCAGATTGCGGGTCATGGGGGCCCCCATGATGCCCGTTCCAAGTAATGCTATCGTTTTTATCACAGTGTTACCTCTTTCAGGGTTGCATCGTGTTGCGCAAGAATTCGTCAAACGCTGGGCTTTCGAACAGACCGTTATGGCCAATTCCGACGCGAACTTCACGTCGGATGTCGCGGCCGGTCGCCTCTAGCTTTCGCGACAGATTTTCGGAATGGGCCGCTGGTATGACCTCATCCTCAGCGCCGTGGACAATAGTGATCGGGGCATCAACGCCAGTAAGGGCCGCTATGTTATCGAAATCCTCGCGCAGCAGGGCACGCGGAAACCTTAAGCCTTGCGCCACAGCCACGTTATATATGCTGTCAAAGGGCGCGAATAGCACCACCTGTGCAGCCCCGTTATCACGCGCATAAATCGCGGCCGCCCCTGTGCCAAGCGAATACCCCATGACCGAAACGCCTTCGTAGTTCTGTGCCGCGACCCAACCTGCCAGCACGTTCAGTCCAACCTCGATCTGTTGTCTGCTGGTGGTGCGCGTATCGCCGCCATATCCGGGATATTCCAAGACAAGGACATCATACCCAAGCGAGGCTAAATGGTTAACACCAAGAAAGCGCCAGTTGCAGGCAGAGCCAGCGTTGCCGTGGAAGAACAACAGCAGATTGTTATGACCCGCGGCGGCCAGCAACCCTTGCTCGCGCCCCTCGGTCCAGATTTCAACGCCAGCGGGAAGGTTGCAATCCTCTAGCGGTCGTTCATCTGGATAGTACAACAACTTGCCCTGGCCAAAATACGCCGCAGCCGCTGCGAGCCCATATGTAACAACCCCAAAAAATATCAATCCACGCAAAAACTTCATGCGGTAAGGCATATGGCAAAGGCGCGAGGCTGTCTAATGCAGATTTGACACGGATCAAGACCAATGGGCACAAAACCTGTATGTTGTTGCGAAAGCATTCATAAAAGGATTGCCAGCGTGACCCAGAGAAAATCACAAGATCGACGACTTGTTATCCTTGGTGCTGTGCTTATTCAGCTAAGTTTAGGGGCAATATACGCTTGGTCCGTATTCACGCCAGCATTGAAAGCATCGGGCTGGTCAAAGCTGGACACGCAACTGGTTTTCGCCCTTGGATTAGTCAGTTTTGCAGTCGTAATGGTGGGTGCTGGCAAAGCACTGGTACGCTTTGGACCGCAAAAACTGGCCATCGCGGGCGGTGTGACCTTGGGCGGTGGGTACGTACTTGCGGGCCTGCTGGGGGCTGAAAACTTCTGGGCGGTAAGCTTGGGTATTGGCCTGATTGGCGGGGCCGGAATTGGCATGGCTTATGTTGTCCCCATCGCTGTGGGGATGCGCTGGTATCCTGACAAAAAGGGCATGATCACGGGGCTGGCTGTCGCCGGATTCGGGTTTGGCGCCATGGGCTGGGTCAAAATCGCAGGCGCGTGGGGGCATCTTATTGAAAACAATGGATTGGCCACGACCTTCATCCTCTACGGCATCGCATTTACCGCATTAATCCTGCTTGGAAGCATCTGGATGCGGATGCCACCGAAGGGCTGGTTGCCAGCGGGCTACACGCCTCCGCCACAGAAAGCCGGTAAGGGTGGCGAGAATTTTAGCGGGCGCGAATTACTGCGCACCCCGCAATTCTACCTTATATTTCTAACATTTGCCGTCAGCGCTGGGGCCGGATTGATGTCGATCGGGCTGATGAAACTTTATCCGATGGAAGCGCTTCAAGCGTCCGGATACTCCCTGATTGAGGCCAGTACCATCGCAGGTACTGCCATGGCGGTGTTCTTCAGTATCGCCAACGGTCTGGGCCGGATCGCTTGGGGCACGCTTAGTGATCGCCTGGGGCGTAAACGGTCCGTCATTGTCATGACTGCCTCGCAAGCGGTGTTCCTGTTTGCGTTTACTTATATGGCTGGAAATATCTGGTCGCTTTATATAGGCGCGGCCTTGATCGGGTTTAATTTCGGCGGCAACTTCGCACTGTTCCCGACGCTTACTGCTGACATTTTTGGTGCTGAACGAGTTGGCCAAAACTATCCGCTAGTGTTCCTGTCATACGGCGTCGGTGGTGTTGCGGGGCCGGTTCTTGGCGGCATGCTAGGCGATTTGGGGAACTTCCCGTTAGCATTCTCAATTTGTGCCGGAGCTTGCGTTGTAGGTTCAGCAGCCACCGCTTTGATTCTGACACCTGACCATGAAGAAGCCACGCATCCGGCCAGCTTCCACGGTTTTGCGCATCAGATGCATCTTGATCATTTGGACGATGTTATCGACCATGCGCTGCATCCAGACCACTATCGTCGCGCGAACGACGATTGAGGTAATTGCACCGGCTTTTGGGAATTACAGAAGTGGTGGGCGACCCTGGAATCGAACCAGGCGTGGGTCACCCCGAGGGAGTTACAGTCCCCTGCCACACCTTGCGGCCTGACGCCCAATCACTTCTGAAGGGCTGATTAGTCGGACTACCTTGCCACGTCAACA
>CALCGO010000230.1 GCA_937901055.1 uncultured Rhodobacterales bacterium | reverse complement strand
GTGACCATGACCGCTTCATCGCTACATACTTTGCTGATTACAAAGGCTACTATTTTGCTGGCGATGGATGTCGTCGCGATGATGATGGGCATTATTGGATCACGGGCCGCGTCGACGATGTGATCAACGTGTCGGGTCACAGGATGGGAACGGCCGAAGTTGAATCTGCGCTAGTGGCACATCCGAAGGTGTCCGAAGCGGCAGTTGTTGGATACCCGCATGCGATCAAAGGACAGGGCATTTACGCCTATGTTACTTTGATGGGTGGTGACGAACCGTCTGAGGAATTGCGCAAAGAATTGGAATTGTGGGTTCGCAAGGAAATCGGGCCAATTGCGAAGCCAGACCTTATTCAGTGGGCTCCTGGTTTACCGAAAACACGGTCCGGTAAAATTATGCGTAGAATTTTGCGTAAGATTGCCGAAAATGATTACGGTTCTTTGGGGGATACTTCAACACTGGCTGATCCGTCAGTGGTTGATGAGTTGATCGAAAACCGCATGAATCACGACTAGGTTTTACGGTTTCAAAAAAAGGAAGGCCCGTCACTTTGGCGGGCCTTTTGTATTTCAAGTATGTATATTTAGTTCCGCCTTAGTCTGATCACCACATCGATCTTGGAAATCTCGGCGCCTTCAGGCAGGTCCGGTAAGCTGTCGAATTTAACCGAGCCTACGGGGGCATCACTTAGGATACCTTCGTCTTCCCAGTAGAAATGGGAGTGGTCGTCAACCCGCGTATCAAAATATGAACGATGCCCGTCAACACTGACTTCACGCATTAACCCAGCTTCGCAAAACGCGCCTAACGTATTGTAGACCGTGGCTAACGATACCTTAGCTTCGGTGTCATGGGTAAGGTCGAACAAAGATTCCGCCGTTACATGTCGGTCTTGGCCGTCGCCAACAAGCAGTTCAGCTAGTGACAGACGTTGGCGCGTAGGCCGTAAGCCACCACCGGAAAGCCAAGAAGAGGCGCGTTGTTGTGGGGATTGAATCTCGATGTTCATCGTACGAATTCCTATGATTTGAACCAATATACGCTAAAAGGGTGGCTAATGACCAGACCCACGCCAGCGCTATTGCGCCTCGTCGTGGCACAGTGGTAAGAATGCGTAATTGATTGAATTTCAGGAGCATCCCCAAACATGACCGAATATCCGACAAGCTTTGATCGTGAAGACCTTCTAAAATGTGCACGTGGCGAACTTTTCGGGCCGGGGAATGCACAGTTGCCGATGCCCCCTATGTTGATGATGGACCGGATTACCGAAGTTTCCAGTGATGGTGGCGAGCATGGCAAAGGCCACATTGTGGCGGAATTCGATATCGACCCTGATTTGTGGTTCTTCGATTGCCACTTTCCGGGCAACCCGATTATGCCTGGGTGTTTAGGCCTAGACGGTTTATGGCAGCTGACAGGTTTTAATCTTGGCTGGCGTGGCTGGCAGGGGCGTGGATATGCGTTGGGTGTTGGCGAAGTCAAACTGACCGGCATGGTGCGGCCTGAACGCAAAATGCTGACCTATTACGTTGACTTCACAAAAGCGATCCAGACACGCCGATTGACAATGGGTGTCGCCAACGGGCGAGTCGAGGCTGACGGCGAAGTAATCTATCTGGTTAGAGATATGAAAGTCGCGTTGTCTGCCGAGTAAGCGGAATAATCTGAATAAAAGGAATACATTATGCGTCGCGTAGTTATCACAGGTCTCGGGATTGTCTCAAGTATTGGCAGTAACGCTGAAGCAGTTCTCGCTTCATTGAAAGCGCAGAAATCCGGCATCAGCTTTGCCCCGACTTATGCGGAACACGGGTTCCGCTCGCAAATTCACGGGATGCCCGATGTTGATCTGAAAGAAAGCATCGACAAGCGCATTTGGCGTTTTATGGGCGACGGGGCAGGTTATGCCTATCTATCCATGGAGCAGGCGATTGCGGATGCAGGGCTTGAGGAAAGCGATATTTCTAATGAGCGTACCGGACTGGTTGTTGGTTCGGGCGGCCCATCCACCAAGCACCTGTACGACGCGCATAAAATTGTGATCGAAAAAGGTGCGCCTAAGCGTATGGGACCATTTATGGTTACGCGCGGGATGTCCTCGACCACGTCTGCTTGTCTGGCAACGCCGTTCAAGATCAAAGGCGTTAACTATTCGATAACCTCGGCATGTTCGACTTCAGCGCATTGCATCGGCAACGGTGTTGAGCAAATCCAGTTCGGCAAGCAAGACATCGTTTTTGCGGGCGGCGGCGAGGAACTTGATTGGACACTGTCCTGCTTGTTCGATGCGATGGGCGCAATGTCTTCGAAATATAACGACACGCCAGAACTGGCAGCGCGGGCGTTTGACGCAACGCGAGACGGTTTCGTGATTGCTGGCGGTGGTGGCATGGTCGTTCTTGAAGAGCTTGAGCATGCCAAAGCACGCGGGGCGAAAATCTACGCCGAAGTCACAGGATACGGCGCGACATCTGACGGCTACGATATGGTTGCCCCTTCAGGCGAAGGTGGCGAGCGTTCGATGAAACTGGCGATGTCCACACTGGGCGATCGCAAAGTTGACTACATCAACGCGCACGGCACTTCGACGCCAGTTGGGGATGTCAAAGAAGTTGAAGCTGTTCGCCGGATTTTTGGTGAAGGTTCTACGCCACTGATTTCTTCAACTAAATCGCTGACAGGCCACAGCCTTGGCGCAACTGGTGTGCAAGAAGCAATCTATTGCTTGATGATGCTGCAAAACGATTTCATTGTAGGTTCTGCGAATGTGACAGAGCTTGATCCGCAATTGAAAGCCTCCGAAATCGCGACAGCCAATATCGAAAACGCTGGTTTGGATACGGTTATTTCTAACAGCTTCGGATTCGGTGGAACCAACGCGACCCTAGCGATGAGCAAATATCATGGCTGATCTGATGAAGGGCAAACGCGGGCTGATCATGGGCGTCGCGAACGAGCGTTCAATCGCTTGGGGAATTGCCAAAGTTCTGGCTGAAGAGGGTGCGGAGCTGGCGTTCACTTATCAAGGCGAAGGCTTCGGTAAACGCTTGCGTCCTTTGGCCGAAAGTGTTGGGTCTTCGCTGGTTATTCCGGCCGATGTGCAGGATGAAGCATCGTTGGATGCCACGTTCAAAACGCTTGAAGACGAATGGGGCACCATTGATTTTCTGGTTCATGCCATCGCCTATTCGGACAAAGAAGAACTTGCGGGGCGGTTCATTGATACCTCGCGCAGAAACTTCCTGAACTCGCTGGATATTTCGTGTTTCAGCTTTGTGGACGTGGCTAAACGAGCGGCGGCGTTGATGCCAGACGGCGGCTCGATGATAACGCTGACCTATATGGGCAGCAATCGTGTGCAGCCGAATTATAACGTTATGGGTGTGGCCAAGGCGGCGCTTGAAAGTTCGGTTCGGTATCTGGCGAACGATCTTGGGCCTGACAACATTCGTGTGAATGCAGTTAGTCCCGGCCCGATGAAAACGCTTGCGGGTGCAGCGATCGGTGGGGCGCGTAAAGTGTATCGCACGATTGGGGAAAACGCTCCGCTGCGATCTAACGCGACGCCGGATTCGGTGGGTGGAACAGCGGCTTATCTGCTGTCGGACTACGGTGCATATACCACAGGTGAGATTATTCGTGTCGATGGCGGTTATCACGTCATGGGTATGATGCAGTCGGAAAACTTGTAACGCTAAATGGGCGTTTAACAATGGTTCTTCTTGTGCCAATGTGCCGGCAACGGAGGAACCCACCATGCCAATCACCACATGTGTATTTGATGCCTACGGGACATTATTTGACGTAGCCGCTGCGGCGCGAATTGCCGCCGCCGAACCCGGCCGCGAGGCATTTGCCGAAAAATGGCCTCAGATCGCGCAAGATTGGCGGCTTAAGCAACTGCAATATACTTGGCTACGCGCTGTGGCGGATGCGCACACCGATTTTTGGGAAGTTACGCAAGACGGGCTGGATTATGCTTTGGAAGCGGCTGGTCTTGTCGACAACGAACTGCGTGAACGGCTTCTGGCACTTTACTGGGAGCTTTCAGCCTATCCAGAAGTGCCAGCCATGCTGAAAGCCTTGAAAGATGCGGGAATGCAGACGGCGATATTGTCTAACGGCTCACCAGAAATGCTGACAGGTGCAGTTTCCAGTGCGGGTATTACTGATTTATTGGACGATGTTTTAAGCGTTCAGGATGTCGGAGTTTTCAAGCCACATAAGTTTGTTTACGACATGGTTTGCGACCGCTTTGGCGGTGAACGTTCCGAAGTTCTGTTTGTGTCTTCCAACGGGTGGGATGCAGCAAATGCCTCTGGCTATGGGTTCTACACGGCATGGGTGAACCGCGCCGGCGAGCCGATGGACCGCTTGCCATGGAAGCCCCAAAAAGTGATGTCTGATTTGACTGGAATACCCGAATTGGCGAAGGAGCGGCCATGAAGTTTACCACTAGCGATGGCCTGCAATTGGCCTATGAGGACGAGGGCGAAGGTACAGTTTTGCTGTGCCTGCCCGGACTAACACGAAATGCGCGGGATTTTGATGATCTGGCGGCGGTGATAAGTGGTGTTCGATTGGTGCGTCTTACCTATCGAGGTCGCGGAGAGTCGGATTACGATCCGATTTACGCGAATTACAACGTACCACAGGAGTCCAAGGACGCCTTGGAACTGCTCGACCATTTGGGCATTGAAAAGGCGGTGTTCGTTGGAACGTCGCGCGGTGGAATCATAGCGATGTTGACGGCAGCGATGGCCAAAGACCGTTTGTCCGGTGTGTTGCTTAACGACATCGGACCCGAAATCAACTCAGACGGCCTTAGCCGAATTATGGATTACTTGGGCGTTCAACCCAAAGCGAAAACCTTTGAACAGGCTGCCGCGGCACTGCGTGCGAACATGGGTGCTGAATTTCCCACGCTAACCGACGCTGACTGGCTGGAGCAGGCCAAGCGCTGGACGGAGATGGGACCGGGTGGCTTGCGGTTGAACTATGACCCCAAACTGCGCGACGCGATGCTTGAACAAGCGACCAACGAACAGCCGGACTTGTGGCCGCTATTTGATGCAATGGCAGGGTTGCCCTTGGCGCTAATACGCGGCGCTAATTCGGACCTTCTAAGCGAAGAAAGCGTGGCTGAAATGCAGCGACGGCGGCCTGATATGATCTATGCGAATGTGCCAGACAGGGGGCATGTACCGTTCTTGAATGAACCGGAAGCCGTTATCGCGATCGAAAAACTAATTGGTCAGGTCGGATGAATATCGACATGATTAAAGCGGCGGCAACGAGGTTGACGTCTGTGGTAAGACGCACACCGATGCTCAGCTCTCCGTTTCTGGACGAGGTCGCTGGCCGTCGCGTCTTGGTAAAAGCCGAGAATTTGCAACACACGGGAAGCTTCAAGTTTCGTGGCGGTTGGTCGGCATTGTCAGGCATGTCTGAGGCGCAGCGTGCGAATGGTGTGATTGCCTATTCCTCGGGCAACCACGCG
>CALCGO010000229.1 GCA_937901055.1 uncultured Rhodobacterales bacterium | reverse complement strand
TGGACCAATATTCTTGAGCGGCGACGCGTGCGAGCGGCATCAAACGTCAGGGGCGTTGCCGCCGATATTGCGAAGTTCGCCAGATTTCCTCATCAAGGGGTATGGCGCGGATGACCGGATCATCTATGGAACCGGCGTAGTTGTTGCATCGGATCGGCTGATTGACGCAAGCGAGCAGATATTTACCGATCCTGATGTGACGTATATTCATGTGCGTTCAGCCAGAAACAACTGTTTTCAGTGTAAAATCACCCGTGCCGAATAACCAGCGGGCCGTGATGAAGGCACGCTACGTCCAACGCAACGAGTTACTGTTCCGCGTTGGGGAAAAACAGTTGTTGGCCGTTGAGGGTAAAGGCGCCAATCAAGTTCTGACCGTGTGAACTTAGCATCCAATCGACGAATATCGCCGCCTCTTCAAGGTTTACATGCGGGTGCTGCAACGGGTTAACCTCTATAATGCCATACTGGTTGAACAGCGCATCGTCGCCCTCAAAAACGATCATTGCGTCTTTTTGGGCGCCATATGCGATCCACGTAGCACGGTCGGTGATGGTGTAGGCTTGCATCTCGATTGTCGTGCGAAGGGTGGCGCCCATGCCTGCGCCAGTTTCGCGATATAATGCGGATGGATGCGGCGAATGCCCGATGGAAGCCCAGAGTTCACGTTCCTTTTGGTGGGTGCCGGAATCATCCCCGCGCGAGACGAAAACGGCCGTGCTGGTCGAGAGTATTTTCAAAGCCACTGATAAATTTGTGGCGTCTGACAGCTGGATCGGGTCGCTGCGCGGGCCAATGATTACGAAGTCATTGTACATTAGATCGAAACGCTCGACGCCATTTCCCGACGCGACAAACGCCAGTTCGGCGGCCTTGGCGTGAACAAGCAGAACGTCGGCGTCTCCGTTGGTGGCATTACGGATAGCTTGGCCTGTGCCAACGGCGACCACACGAACTTCTATACCCGTTTCGCTTGTGAAAATTGGCAGCAAGTAGTCGTAGAGACCCGAGTTCTGTGTCGAAGTTGTCGATTGCACAAGAATATGGTGCTGCGCAGCGGCGGTCTGAAGAGCAGACATCGCAAGCAGTACCGTTGGCAAAAGTATTCTGGACAGACGGATCATAACACCCCGGTATGGTAATTTCATCCAATCGTATAGTGACATCCCGGGCGCTGGCAAAGGCTATATGCGGCGCATTTGTCCCAGTATCGACACCCTCGTCCCAAAGAAAACTAGTTTTGCTTGTCGCAGCGGACCGCTGCGACTAGAACAATCACGAAACGGTAATGAAAGACCCAAAATGCGCATATTAATCACTAACGATGACGGTATCACCGCCCCCGGATTGAAAGTACTAGAAGCCATCGCTGCCGATCTGGCTGGTCCTGACGGCGAAGTCTGGGTCGTGGCCCCTGCGTTTGAGCAGTCAGGCGTATCGCACTGCATTTCCTACATCCGCCCGATGATGTTGCAAAAAATGGGCGAGCGCCGCTTTGCGGTCGAAGGTTCCCCTGCCGATTGCGTATTGGCCGGATTGTTCGAAGTGTTGAAGGACAACCCACCGGATTTGATCCTGTCGGGTGTTAATCGAGGGCATAACGTGGCCGAGGATACGCTTTATTCCGGTACTATCGGAGGCGCGATAGAGGCGACCTTGCACGGTTTCAAAGCCATAGCTATGTCACAGTATTACAGTCGCAGTAATGCCACCACGGACGACCCGTTCGAGGCGGCACATGTGCACGGGGCTGATATCTGTCGGCGTTTGCTAGCCGATGCAAAGTGGCACGATCAGCCTTACGGTGTGTTCTACAACATCAATTTCCCGGCAGTTCCGGCGAACCAAACCAAAGGCGTCAAGGCGACGGTTCAGGGGCAGCGGCCCACTGGGTCGTTCGGGGTAGAACCTCACGTGGCCCCCAATGGTCGACGGTATTTGTGGATTTCAGCCAATCCCGAAAACTCGAGTGCGGCGATCGGCACCGATGCGCGAGAAGCCGCCGAGAACTGGATCACTGTCACACCGCTTCGCGCTGATTTAACCGCGCATGACATTCTTTCCGATCTTTCAGAATTGTTCTAGGCCATGAACCTGACCGAACAACGTATGCAGTTTATCCTGACGCTTCGCAGCAAAGGGGTTTCTGATCCGTCAGTTCTGGCGGCGATGGAAAACACACCGCGCGATGTGTTTCTTGAAGGTATTTTCAAGGAACGTGCATACGAGGATCGACCACTGCCA
>CALCGO010000228.1 GCA_937901055.1 uncultured Rhodobacterales bacterium | reverse complement strand
AATATGCATCTCAGCGGAAGTGCCTAATGAAATGACCGATTTTAACAAGACCAAAGCCATGTTCGATATCCCGGATGGCCTGATCTATCTCGATGGAAATTCGCTTGGCCCCCTCCCTAAAGATGCACCGGCGCGGGTCGCTGGCATATTGAAAGACGAATGGGGCCAGTTGCTGATCAGCGGTTGGAACAAAGCGGGCTGGATGCACCAGCCAACATCCGTTGGAAATCGTATCGCAAAACTGATCGGAGCCGAAAAAAACAGCGTTGTCATGGGCGACACCCTGTCGATCAAGGTGTATCAGGCAGTCGCCTCGGCGTTAGAATTGAACCCAGCCCGAAAGGTTGTGCTTTCTGACAATGGCAACTTTCCGACGGATTTATATATGACGAATGGGCTGATCCGTTCGCTAAACGATGGTCATGAACTGCAAACCGTCAACCCTGAAGATGTTGAAATCGCGATTGACGAAACAGTCGCCGTACTACTGTTAACCGAGGTCGATTACCGGACCGGCCGCAAACACGACATGAAAAGGTTAACAGAAAAGGCTCATGCGGCGGGAGTTATCACAATATGGGATTTGGCCCATTCAGCAGGTGCGCTACCGGTGGACCTGTCGGGCTGTAATGCTGATTTTGCCGTTGGGTGCACGTATAAATACCTTAATGGTGGCCCCGGCGCACCCGCGTTCATCTATGTCGCGCCGCGACATGCAGATAGGGTGCAACCAGCGTTGTCTGGTTGGCTTGGACATGAAGCCCCCTTTGCCTTTGACCTAGAATACAAAGCTGGCAGCGGTATCGAGCGCATGCGTGTTGGCACACCGCCCGTGATTGCGCTTAAGGTTCTGGAATCCGCTCTCGATATTTGGGAATTGGCTGATATTAACGATGTGCGCACAAAATCAATCGAACTCTGTGATTTGTTCATCAAAGAAGTCGAAGATCGTTGCCCACAGTTAACCCTGGATACACCTCGCGATGGGGCGGCGCGTGGCTCGCAAGTTTCGTTCCGGTTTGCGAACGGTTACGCAGTGATGCAAGCGCTGATCGCGCAAGGTGTCGTCGGGGATTTCCGCGCACCTGATACGATGCGTTTCGGGTTTACGCCGCTTTACATTGATGAAGCTGACGTGTTGACAGCAGTCGATATACTGGAAAATATCATGTCCAACGATCTGTGGAATACCGAGGAGTTCAAAACCATGTCTAAAGTGACGTAGTTTCTGAATATGGACAACACATACGACACAATCATCCTTGGCGCCGGTGCCGCCGGCCTTATGTGTGCCCTGACAGCTGGACAACGTGGGCGACGTGTGCTTTTGCTGGATCATGCTGATAAGGCAGGGAAAAAAATCCTCATATCAGGTGGCGGGCGGTGCAACTTCACAAATACCGACACGCGTTCCGGATGCTATCTTTCCAATAACAAACATTTTGCGAAATCTGCGCTTAGCCGCTACACACCCGCCGATTTTCTTGAAATGGTTGAACGCCACGGTATTGCATGGCACGAAAAAACACTTGGGCAACTGTTCTGTGACGGCTCAGCGAAGCAGATATTGGCGATGCTGTTGGCAGAGTGTGCGGATGGGCAAGTCGAAATCAAGCTGGGTTCCAAAGTTGATACGGTTCGTTTTGTCGATGGCGGGTATCTGGTCAAAAGCAACAACCAAATCGCCAGTGCGCCTGCGTTGGTTATAGCGACCGGCGGGCCGTCTATTCCGAAAATGGGGGCGACGTCGTTCGCTTACGATGTTGCACGGCAATTCGGATTGAAGGTCGTAGAACCAACACCCGCACTGGTTCCCTTCACCCTTAGTCACGACGAACAATTGTTTCGTGCCTTATCTGGCGTTTCCACGGATGTAATCGTGCGCTGTGGCAACGTTCAGTTTCGCGAGGCGGCGTTGTTTACGCACAAAGGACTATCCGGACCCGCGATACTGCAGATCTCTTCCTATTGGAAACACGGTCAAAGCATCGGAATTAATTTTTTACCCGACCTCCCCTCAGGTTGGCTGATCGAGGCTAAACGCACCCGTCCAAAATCCCATTTTCGCGCTGTCTTAGGACAACATTTACCGGATCGCTTGACGCAAGCGCTGGCGGAACGGGTGAATTTGATTGGCGAATTAGCCAACAAAACAGACGCAACACTAACTGAAACTGAGAATAAACTATCCAATTGGACGTTTACTCCAAATGGCACAGAAGGTTTCGCAAAGGCCGAGGTTACTCTTGGTGGGGTCGATACCAACGAGTTGTCCTCCAAAACAATGGAGGCTAAAAACCAACCGGGACTTTACTTTATTGGCGAGGCCGTTGACGTCACTGGATGGCTCGGCGGATACAATTTTCAGTGGGCATGGTCTTCAGGGTGGTGTGCTGGGCAGTATGTATAGAAAGTGAATTTATATTCCATATTATTTTAAATGGAAATTTTGATACAAGTTCTGATTTGATTTTAAAAATA